>CAYUXG010000021.1:0-10360 GCA_964448735.1 uncultured Nitratifractor sp.
TGCAAGGAATGATTAGAGAGAGTATCGGAAAGAGCAACGCCAAGAAGCTCAAACGAGATGGTTATCTAATAGCGAACATCTATGCCAAAGGGGTGGAGAACATTCACGCCGCTTTCAAGCAGGGTGAATTCATCCGGACCGTTCGTCACAAAGAGAGCCTGGCTTTCCCCGTCAAAGTGGGGGACAAAGAGCTCAACGTCGTGGTTCAGGAGTATCAACTTCATCCTGTCACCGGCATGATCGAGCATGTGGATCTCCGTGTCGCCCTTCCCGGGGAAGTGACCGATTATCTGGTCCCCGTCAAGACCGTGGGGACCCCCAAGGGGCTGAAGAACAAGGGAGTTCTGGTCATCACCAAACGTCGCCTCAGAGTTCGCGGCGCCATTGAAAATATTCCCGCGAACTTCACGCTGGACGTGAGTGACCTGGATCGCGACGAGTCGATTTTGGTACGAGATATTGAGGTTCCCGAGGGATGCCGGATGATGGACCGCCCCCATGTCTCCGTCTGCGGTGTGATCAAAGCGCGCTAAATGACCCTCTTCGTCGGATTGGGGAATCCCGGACCGGCATACGAAAAGACCCGCCACAACATCGGCTTCCGGGTCGTCGATCGGATGATCGAAAGCACGGGAGCCCGCGATATCTCCAAAAAGAGCTTTCAGGGCGAACTTCATCGTCAAGGCAATCTCTTCTTTCTTAAACCCACGACCTATATGAATCTCTCCGGGAAAAGCGTGCAAGCCGTCATGAATTTTTTCAAGATCCCTCTGGAAAATGTCGCAGTGATTCACGACGATATCGACCTGAAATTCGGAGAGCTCCGTCTCAAGCGCGGAGGCGGAAGCGGCGGGCACAACGGATTGAAATCCATCGATGCGCTCGTAGGGAAGGAGTACCTACGCCTTCGCCTGGGAGTGGGCAAGCCTCTCTACAAGAGTCAAGTGGTCGATTATGTGCTTGCTCCTTTCACTCCGGAAGAGGAGGAGCGTCTCGCTTGCCTGATCGACTATGCGGCCCGAGTGGCACTGGAGATTCCCAGGCGACCCCTGGAGGAGCTCAAATCCCGATACACCTTGAAGGCGACGGATGATCCCTGTGCCCGCTAGCCGTCTCTTTCGTTTTGTCAGTCTCCGCTATCTCAAAAGCTTTCTAATTCTCTTGGGGGGCCTCAGCCTGGCCGTCGTACTTATCGACTATCTTCAAAACGCTCACCGTCTCCCCGTCGGTGCGAATCTTAGGCTTCTCTACGCCTTCTATACTTGGGAGACGATGTTGACGCTGCTTTATCCCCTGAGCATCCTGCTGGCCATGGCGTGGACCATGGTGATTTTCATCCGGCAAAACATCTTCGTGGCACTCTACTCTTTTGGATATAGCCGGACCCAGCTTTTTCGTCCTTTTTTCCTCACGGCATTAGGGATCTACCTCCTCTTTCTCGGTCTGCAGAACACAGATTTTGCCTACAGCCGTAACCGGGGAGCTGCCATTTTGCATCCGGACCGCTTCGGAGCGAAAGTTGAGAATCTCTTTTTTAAATACAACGGGGACTTCGTCTTCGTCCGTCAACTCGACCCGGTGAAGAAAGTGCTCAAAGATGTGACACTCTTTCATCTGAAAGGAAAAAAGATTCTTTCGACGTTGCACACGCCCCGGGCGGTCTATCGGGGAGATCGCTGGGTGGCGGAGGAGGTGACGCTGCGGAAGAAGCGTTTCGATGAGCGGGGGGAACCTGTGGGATTTACGGAGATGAAAAAGCGTCACTACGCTATGCTGGAGGGGTACCAGCCCAAGGTGGTCAAACTGATCTACGAGGGGCGTTCCCTCCGGATTTCCGATGCCCTGGGGGCATGGAAACTGCTGGCGGCCCAGGGGCTCGACAGCTCGAAGATCCGAGCTTCGCTCTTCAATGTGGCGGTGATGCCCCTCTTTGCCCTGGCGCTTATGCCCCTTCTTTTCTTTCATGTCCGACCCTATCGGCGTTTTCTCAGCATGGAGCGTTTCTGGGGAATGACCTTGGGGGTGAGCCTCCTGGTCTGGGCTTTTCTCTTCGCCATGTACCGACTAGGGATGAACGGTGTGGTCGATCCGATTTTGGGGCAGCTTCTTCCGGTAGGAGCGCTGATTCTCTACGCTCTCTACGATACCCGCAGGCAGATCCGAATGGATCGTTTCCGCCCCTCCAGGCAAATTCGGGGGAAATAGGATAAAATATCCCCATTTTAAGCGAAGCCCCTCTCGCTCATATTTTTTTCAGGAAGGCAGGCAATGGATTTTGAAGCGCTGGCCCGAAAATACGGCACCCCTCTTTATATTTACGATTTCGACGAGATTACGGAGCGTTACCGGCGGCTCAAAGAGGCCTTTACCGGCGTCAAGTCTCTGATCGCCTATGCGGTGAAAGCCAACTCCAACCTCTCACTTCTGGCCCATCTGCAAAAGCTGGGCGCCGGGGCCGACTGCGTGAGCATCGGGGAAGTGCTCCGGGCACGTACGGCGGGCATCGCTCCCTATCGCATCATCTTCTCCGGCGTGGGCAAGCGCGACGACGAGATCGAGCGTGCTTTGCACGAGGAGATTTTGATGCTCAATCTCGAGAGCGAAGCGGAGATGAAGCGCGTCGAAGCTGTGGCGAAGCGCCTGGGCCGGGAAGCTCGTATCTCCATCCGAGTCAACCCCAACGTCGATCCCAAGACCCACCCCTACATCTCCACCGGACTTCACGAAAACAAATTCGGCGTGGAGATCGACATGGCCAAGCGGATGTATATCTACGCCAAAAACTCCGATTGGCTCGATCCGGTGGGGATCCATTTCCACATCGGCTCCCAGCTGACCGATCTGGAGCCGATCCGGGAAGCCGCCGGGATCGTGGCCGACCTGGTTCGATCCCTGGCAGCGATCGGCGTGGAGATCCGCTTCTTCGACGTGGGAGGAGGCTTGGGAGTCGTCTACCGGGATGAAAAACCCATCGACGTGGATGCCTATGCCGACGCGATCACCGATGCGGTCCGGGGCCTCGATTTGACGATCGTCTGCGAACCGGGGCGCTACCTCACCGCCAACGCCGGCTGGCTCTTGACCCGGGTGCTCTACGAGAAACGCAACGGAGAGAAACGCTTCGTCATCGTCGATGCGGGGATGAATGATCTGCTGCGCCCCTCTCTCTACAACGCCTACCACCGGATCGAGCTTTTGACTCCTCGGGAGGGAGAGAAGAGTCCCGCCGAAATCGTCGGTCCCATCTGCGAAAGCGGAGATTGGCTGGCCAAAGCGGTGGAGTTGCCTCCTCTCGAACCGGGAGATCTGCTCCTCGTCCACGGCGCAGGAGCTTACGGCTTTACGATGGCGAGCAATTACAACACCCGGGGCCGTCCGGCGGAGGTCGCTTGCGAGGGAGGAAGTTGTCGGCTGGTGCGGGACCGGGAGAATTTCGAAGATCAGATCCGCCTGGAGAAAGGGCATCTAAAGGAGCGAGGATGAACCTGGAGGCGTTGAGAAAGCAGATCGATCGGGTGGACGAGGAGCTGCTGCGCCTCTACAACGAACGCCTCGGCTACGTCAAAAAAGTCGGCGAAGTCAAACAGCATACGGGCACGCCGATCTATCGTCCTGAGCGGGAGCAGGAGATTTTGGAGCGGCTCAAACGCCTCAACCGGGAAGAGGGGGGGCTCTTGACCGATGATGCCATCGACGCGCTCTTCCTGGAGCTCTTTGCCGTAGCCCGCAACTATGAGTTGCCCGAGCGCATCGCTTTCTTGGGGCCTGAGGCGAGCTTCACCCATCAAGCGGCCGAGAGCAAATTCGGTGCCATGAGTGCCTACATCCCGATCCACACCATCAAAGGGGTCTTTCGGGAAGTGGCTCGGGGCAAGGCCAAATTCGGCGTCGTTCCCATCGAAAACAGTTTCAACGGCATCGTTAGCGACACCATCTCCTGCCTCAGCGAATACGATCTGAAGATCATCGCCGAAGTGCTGGTGGAGATCCACCACGTCTTTGCCAGCAAAGCGGAGGATCTCAAGCAGATCAAGCGGATCTACTCCAAGGATATCGCCTTTGGCCAATGCAGCCAGTTTCTGGAGGACTTCGGTCTGGACGAGGTGGAGCAGATCCCCGTCGAATCCACGGCCAAGGCGGCTCAGATGGCGGCGAAAGACCCCGAATCCGCGGCGATCTGCGCCGAAGTGGCTTCCCGCCTCTACAAGCTTCCGATGCTTTTTCAGAACATCGAAGACGAGGGGAACAACCGCACCCGTTTCTTCATCGTCAGCGATTTCGAAAACGCTCCCAGCGGAAACGACAAGACGACGATCCTGGTGCGTCTGCCCAACCGCCCGGGGGCGCTGGTGGAGTTCCTGCTGGATTTCAAAGAGGCTCAAATCGACCTGACCAAGATCAAATCCCACATCGTCGAGGGGGTTTCGATCTTTTTCATCGAATTCGACGGGCACAAAGAGGATGAGAAGATCCGAAAGATCTTCGAAAAGCACAAGGAGTCGATCAAATTCCTCGGCTCCTACGTCAAAGAGGCCAACGATGTCTGAAGGAAGAAGCCTATGAAATTCAATCCGGTACTCGAGGGGATCGAAACCTACGAAGCGGGGAAACCCATCGAATTGGTCGTCCGGGAGTTCGGTATCGCACCCGAGCAGGTGGTCAAGCTCGCCTCCAACGAAAACCCCCTGGGGACTTCGCCTCGGGTGGCCGAGACGATCCGTGCCAACGCCGAGAAGGCCCATCTCTACCCTGACGATAGCATGTTCGAGCTCAAAGCGGCACTCTCGAAGCGTTTCGACGTGCCCGAAGAGAGCCTGATCATCGGGGCGGGAAGCGACCAGATCCTAGAATTTATCTCCCGGGCCAAGCTCGACGCCGCATCGAAGGTGCTGATGAGTCGGATCACCTTCGCCATGTACGCCATTTATGCGCGACAACAAGGAGCCGAGATCCTTCGTACGGAGGATTGGCGCCACCGGGCCGAAGAGTTCCTCCCCCTCATGGAGCGCGAACGCCCCGAAGTGGTCTACCTCTGCACCCCCAACAACCCCACGGGCGATGCGACGCCCCGGGAAGAGGTGCTGCGCATCATCGAAGCGGCCGATCCCGAGACGCTGGTGGTGGTCGATGGGGCCTACATGGAGTATGCCGCAGCCAGGGACGAAGCGTATCGGATCGAACCGGCGGAGATTTTGAAGTATCCCAACGCAATCTATCTGGGCACCTTCTCCAAAGCCTACGGCTTGGGCGGGATGCGGGTGGGCTACGGCATCGCCCGGCCCGAAATCATCCGGGCGCTGATGAAGATGCGGCCTCCTTTCAACATCACGACGCTCTCGCTCGCCGCTGCCATCGCCGCCTGCGAAGACGAAGCCTTCGTGCAGGAGAGTATCCGCCTCCATCGGCAGGAGCTCGGACGCTACGAGCGTTATGCCAGGGAGCGGGGCTTCGACTACATCGAGAGTTTTACCAACTTCATCACGTGGCTCTTCCCTGAGTCGATGGATTCGACGGAGGTGGCCGATGCACTGCTGCGCAGAGGTGTGATCGTGCGCAATCTGGCAAGTTACGGGATGAACGCCCTGCGCATCACCGTGGGTACGCCCGAGCAGAACGACCGGCTTTTTGCCGCCATGGATGAGGTCTTGGGATGAGAAAGGTGCGCCTGATCCCCTCGTCGCAGGTCCCAAAAGCCCGTGCTTGGCGTCCGGAACCAATGGAGGATGCAATGCAGGAAGCTGCACGAAACGTCAGGCTCCGGTTTTTCCGGCACGAGTGCTCCGACGCATGGTTCGAAGAGCTGCTGGAGGCGACGGCCCTTTCGGGGCGTCGATTGACCCCTTCGCGTGCGAGGAAACTGATCGTAGCGGCACTTCGTGAAGCACCGGAGGATCGATGAAGATAGACGATTACACTCCGGAGCAGCTCGAAGCGCTGGCCGAGAAGATCCGAGAGCGGATCCTGGAGGTGGTCAGCCGCAACGGGGGGCACTTGAGCTCGACACTCGGAGCCGTGGATCTCATCGTCGCCATGCACGTGGTGTTCGACGCGGAGAAAGATCCTTTTATCTTCGACGTTTCCCACCAGGCCTATGCCCACAAGCTCCTGACCGACCGCTGGGATCGTTTCGAGACCCTGCGCCAATTCGGGGGAATCTCGGGCTATACGAATCCCAAAGAGTCTCCCTACGACTATTACAAAGCCGGACACAGCTCCACCTCCATCTCCCTCGCCGTCGGGGCGGCCAAAGCGATCCGCCTCAAAGGCGAAGATCGCACTCCCGTCGTGATGATCGGCGACGGCAGTATGAGCGCGGGGATGGTCTACGAGGCGCTCAATGAATTGGGTGAGCGCAAATACCCGGTGGTGATCATCCTCAACGACAACGAGATGAGCATCGCCAAACCGATCGGAGCCATCAGCCGGGCTCTTTCCAAAGGAATGGCGGGCCCCTTCTACCAAAAAGTCAAGAAAAAGACGGAACAGCTTTTGGAGATGCTCCCCGAGGGGGCGACCTACATGGCCAAAAAATTCGAAGAATCTCTGCGCCTCATCACCCCCGGCGTGATCTTCGAAGAGCTCGGCATCGAATACATCGGCCCCATCGACGGCCACGACATCCCGTCGATCGTCGAGACGCTCAAAATTGCCAAAGCGATGGGCAAGCCCGTGCTGGTGCATGCCCAGACGCTCAAGGGCAAGGGGTACAAGATCGCCGAAGGGCCCATGGAACACTGGCATGGAGTGGGTCCCTTCGACATCGAGACGGGCCTTTCCCTGAAAAAGAGCGGAGGAGCCAAATCCGCCACGAAGATTTTTAGCGAAACCCTGATGGAGTTGGCACGCGAAGATGAGAAGATCGTGGGCGTGACGGCGGCGATGCCCGGAGGCACGGGGCTGGGGCCGCTGATCGAAGCCTTTCCCGATCGTTTCTGGGACGTGGCGATCGCCGAGCAGCACGCGGTGACGAGCATGGGCCCTCTGGCCAAAGAGGGATTCAAACCCTTCTGTGCCATCTACTCCACCTTTTTGCAGCGAGGATACGATCAGGTGATTCATGACATCGCCCTGATGAACCTGGGGGTGACCTTCGCCATCGACCGGGCTGGGATCGTGGGCGAAGACGGAGAGACCCACCAGGGGGCTTTCGATATCTCCTACCTGCGCCCCATCCCCAATATGACGCTGATGGCGCCTTTCAACGAAAGCAGCATGCGCCGGGCGCTTCGTTTCGCCGCGGATTTTCCCGCTCCCCTGGCGCTGCGCTATCCTCGCGGAGCCTTCATGGCGGAGGATTTCGACGTCCCTCCCTACGAAAAAGGGCGTGCGCACCTACTTCGCGAAGGAGAGCGGATTCTTTTCGTCGGATACGGCAACGGCGTGGGCCGGGCACTGCGCACCGCCGAAGCGCTTGAGGGGGATTTCGACCCGGCGATTCTCGATCTGCGTTTCGTCAAACCCCTCGACGATGCGATGCTCGAGCGTCTGAGCCGGGAGTATTCCCGCTGGTACGTCTTTAGCGACGGAGCCCGTCTCGGCGGCGTGGCTTCGGCGCTGGAGGAGTGGCTTGCCGAGCGGGAAATCACGGGGGTTGAGATTCGGAGTTTCGAATACGAGGATGCCTTCATCCCTCACGGGAAAACCGAACTCGTGGAGGACTCCTTGGGGCTTCGTCCCGAGCAGTTGGCGCGGCGAATCCGAGAAGAAGAGGAAAAAGCCGGAAATTGAGATGCACAGCGGGCAAGCTGCTCACCATGCTATGATTTCAAAAAAAACGATACCGAACTTTATGAAAAAATGAGAGGAAAAAAGATGGCCAAAGAGTACATTTTCACCAGCGAGTCGGTCACCGAAGGGCATCCCGACAAAATGGCGGATCAAATCAGCGACGCGATCCTGGACTACATCATCGAGCGGGACAAGGGGGCGCGGGTCGCCTGCGAAACCTTGCTGAGCAACGGGTATTGCGTCATCGCCGGGGAGCTCAAGACCCACACCTACGCCCCCATGCAAGAGATTGCCAGAGAGGTGATTCGCGAAATCGGATATACCGATGCGAGTTTCGGCTTCGATTACCGCAGCGCGGGCGTGCTCAACGGCGTCGGAGAGCAAAGCCCCGACATCAACCAGGGGGTCGATCAGGCTTCGGGCGAGACGGGAGCGGGGGACCAGGGGCTGATGTTCGGTTATGCCTGTCGGGAGACGGAGGAGCTGATGCCTCTGCCCATCTCCCTGGCACACAAAATCACCGCCCGACTGGCGGAGGTGCGCAAAAACGGCACACTTCCCTATCTGCGTCCCGACGGCAAAGCCCAGGTGAGCGTTCGCTATCGCGACGGCAAGCCCGTCGAAGTGACTACCGTCGTCGTCTCGACCCAGCACGCTCCGGAAGTGGGACAGAAACAGTTGCACAAGGATGTGCTCGAAGAGGTGATCCATGCAGTGATCCCCGAGGGTCTGCTCTCCGACGAGATCGTCTATCACATCAACCCGACGGGACGCTTCGTCATCGGCGGACCCCAGGGAGATGCGGGGTTGACAGGCCGAAAAATCATCGTCGACACCTATGGCGGAAGCTGCCCCCACGGCGGGGGAGCCTTCAGCGGCAAGGATCCCACCAAGGTGGACCGTTCCGCCGCCTACGCCGCCCGCTGGGTGGCCAAAAACCTGGTCGCCGCCGGCGTCGCGGACCGGGCGACGATCCAGATCGCTTACGCAATCGGCGTCGTGGAGCCGGTTTCGATCATGGTCGAAACGCACGGGACGTCGAAGGTCGACGAGGCGAAACTGGAAGCCTGTGTGCGGGACGTTTTCGACCTACGTCCCGCCGGGATCATCCAAAGCCTCGATCTCCTGCGCCCCATCTACCGTCAGACGGCCGCCTACGGCCATTTCGGCCGGGAGCTTCCCGACTTCACCTGGGAGCGTACCGACAAGGCAGAAGAGATCCGCTCGTATCTCGGGATTTGAACCCCGGAGATCGACCTAGATTAAAGAGTCGTTTAATTTTCCTGTGCTATAGTGTGACTCACAAAAACGAACAAAGGAGAAACAATGGCAGTAATGATTACGGACATCTGCATCAACTGTGCGGCATGTATCGATGAATGCCCCGTTGAAGCGATCGTAGATGAGGACGATAACCCCACAGGGGAGGACATCTACTATGTCTACGCCGACAAGTGCGTCGAGTGTGTAGGATATCACGACACTCCCGCCTGTGCCGAGGCTTGCCCCACCGAGGGATGTATCGTATGGAGCGACTGTGTCGAGGGAATGCCCTGCCGGGAAGATATTCCTGCCGACGCTCGCGCCAATCATACCCCTGTCATCGAAGACTGATTCGTCTCCGACGTTTCCGGCCCTTCGGGTCGGAAAGATTCCTCTCATTTTCCCTTTCTATCGCTTTCAATCTTATTTAAAGCATTTTATGCTACTATCCACCTCCAAATTTTTTTACTCAGGATTTTCACATTATGGAAAAGACACTCTCCATCATCAAACCCGACGCCGTCGCCAAGAATGTGATCGGCAAGATCATTGACCGTTTCGAAAGCAACGGATTGCGCATCGCCGCCATGAAAAAGCTCCGTCTGAGCCGTGCGGATGCCGAAGCTTTCTATGCCGTTCATAAAGAGCGCCCCTTTTTCGGGGAGCTGGTGGAATTCATGGTCTCCGGCCCCGTCGTCGTCTCCGTTCTCGAAGGTGAAAACGCCGTCGCGAAGAATCGGGAATTGATGGGGGCAACCGATCCCAAAGAGGCGGCTGCCGGGACGATCCGTGCGGATTTCGCCGAGAGTATCGACGCCAATGCCGTTCACGGCAGCGACAGTTTGGAGAATGCGGAGAAGGAGATCGCCTTCTTCTTCGCCCAGCGCGAAATTCTTTGACGTTTTAGCTCTCCGTCGATGAAAATCGCCTTTGCCAAAGCGGGACGCGGTGCCGGAGAGTTCCGTTACCGTGACGAAGGGACCGAGATCTCCGGTACCCTGCGGCGAAAAGGTGCCCATGAGATCGCCCTGCAGGGCATGATCGAAGGGGAGATTACGCTCTTTTGCGACCGTTGCGGCAGCGAATACGAGGAGTCGGTCCGGATTCCCCTGGAACTGACCCTAACCGATCGGCCTCTGCGAAAAACGGAAGATTTGGATACAATTGAGTTTCTCGACGGTGTGATCGATCTCTCTTCTCTCATGGAAGGGGAGATCGCATCCTACCGTTCATCCTATCACTACTGTCCCGAATGTAGGGAGAGCAAAAGTGAAATCGAAGTCGAATATTAAACATCAATAGAAAGGATCTATCATGGCAGTACCCAAGAGAAGACACAGCAAAACCCGCGCCGCCAAGCGCCGCACCC
>CAYUXG010000022.1:0-9384 GCA_964448735.1 uncultured Nitratifractor sp.
AAAGGTGCGGCGATCTGGAACGAAGTCAAAGATCGGCTCAAGCAGAGCGCCATGGGGCTCTCCGGCGGGCAGCAGCAGCGTCTGTGCATCGCCCGGGCCGTCGCGCTCAAGCCCGAGGTGCTGCTCTTTGACGAGCCCACCTCGGCACTCGACCCCATCTCCACGGGAGCCATCGAAGAGCTCATCAGCGAGCTGGCATCGGAAGTGACCGTGGCCATCGTCACCCACAACATGCAGCAAGCAAGCCGCATCAGCGACTTTACGGCGTTCATGTATCTGGGAGATCTGATAGAATTCGACAAGACCGAAAAGATCTTCGTCAACCCCAAAGAGAAATTGACGGAAGACTACATTACAGGGAGGTTCGGCTGATGCTCAGCAAATTCGAAGAGGCAATCGACAAACTCGAAGAAGAGGTTTACGCCTTCGGCAAGCTCGACGAAGAGGCGTTCGTCAAAATCATCGAAGCGGTCCGCGAAAAAGATTCGGCCAAAGCCGAAGAGGCGCGCCAGATCCTCAAGGGCAACCACAAAGCCAATGCCAAAATCGATATGAACGCCATCACCACGCTGGCGCTTTATGCCCCGGAGGCGAGCGACCTGCGCCGCGTCGTCGCCCAGATCAAGATTGCCAGCGAACTGAGCCGCATCGGCGACTACATCCGTCGCCACGCCAAATCGGTGCTGCAGGAGCTGGCCGTGCAGGAGGAAGAGGAGGAGATCGACAGCACCCGGGATGCCTTCTACCAGAGTACGCTGCGGGCTTTGCAGCTGGCGCTGGAGTCGATCCGGGAGCGCGACAGCGACGCGCTGGATCACCTGAGCCGTCAGATCAACGTGGAAGAGAGCAAGTGCGACGATTTCGTGGCGATCCTGGAGAAAAACATGGTCTCCCGGATCTGTAGCAACCCCGACCACGCCGACGAGGTCGTCTCCCAGCTCCATGTCATCCGCAAACTCGAGCGCATTAGCGACCGCTGCATCAACATTGTCAAACTCGCCCGTTACGCCCTCGAGGGGGGCAAGCTCAAACTCTGATGCAGACAGCCCCCCTGATTCTTATCATCGAGGACGAAGAGGATATTTTGGAGCTCGAAGAGTTCCATCTCATGAATGCCGGCTACGAAGTACTGGGCTTTCGCTCCACCAAGGGGGTCGAGCAGGCTCTGGAAGAGGAGGAGGTCGCTCTGCTGGTCGTCGACCGCAACCTCCCCGGAACGGAGGGGAGCGAATTTGTCCGGCATCTGCGCAGCCTGGGCTATGAACAGCCGGTGATCTTCGTGACGGCCAAGGATCAGGACGAGCAGGTAGAGGAAGGCTTCTCCCGAGGCGGCGACGACTACCTGCGCAAGCCTTTCAACATGAACGAGCTGGTCTGGCGGGTGCAGGCGCTGCTGCGCCGAAGCGGAGCGCTGGAGCCGGAGCGCCTGCACCATCGCGATCTGCTGCTCGATCTCCCCTCCCGCCGTCTGGAGCGTGACGGCATCCCGATCTCCCTTAGCCGCCTGGAGTTCGACTTGCTCGCCTACCTCATGCGCAATGCCTCCCGCGTCGCCAGCCGCGACGAACTCCTCGAAGAGGTCTGGGCCGATGAAGAGGATCGTGGCCCCAAGAGCGTCAACGTCGCCGTCAACCGCCTGAAAAAGAAGATCGACAAGGAGGGAGAAGAGTCCTACATCGAGTCGGTGCGCGGCATCGGCTACAGGATGAAATAATGCTCAATCTCCATCAACTCTTTTTCCGCAAAACGGCGCTGCTTTTCCTGTTGACCTTTTTGCTGGCGGCGTCGGTCGGCTATGCCTTGCTGCGGCAGATGGAGATCCGTACCCACGAGACGATGCTGCGCAACACGCTGCTGGTGCTCGAAAAGGATCTGCAGAGCCTGCCGCCCAAAGAGTTCGCCCGGCGGATTCGACAGCTGCGCAAGGAGACGGGGATCCGGGTGACGGTGATCGACCGCGGCGGCAAAGTACTTTTTGAAAGCGACCGCTCCCCCGTGGGGATGGAGAATCATGCGAGCCGTCCCGAAGTCTTCCGGGCGAGTCAAGAGGGGTGGGGGAGTTCGGTGCGCCACTCCCACACCCTCGGCGTGGACCTGCTCTACGTTGCCCATCGGGTCGGAAACCGTACGCTCCGGTTGGCCTACTCCCTGGGGGCGATCCATACCCGGCTTTGGACGCTCTGGCTCAAGGTGTCGCTCTTCATCGCGGGGGTGATCGGAGTGCTCTACTGGCTGGGGCTTCGCTTCCGCCGGAGTATCGAGAGCGATCTGGACGGCCTGCGCCGGGCTTTGAACCACCTGCTGGAAAAGGATTTCGAAAAGGTCGGAGTGACGGTGCGCTGCTGCCGGGAGCTCGAAGAGATCGCACTCCTGATCCAGAAGGTCTCCAAACGCCTCGCCAAGCGGGAGCGCCAAAAGGCCAAATACACCCGCAAGCTCAAAAACCTCACCATGCGCCAGAGCGACATCATCTCCGCGATTAGCCATGAGTTCAAAAACCCCGTCGCCGCGATCATGGGCTACGCCCAGAGCCTGCAGGAAAACGAAACTATCGACCCCCGGCTGCGGCGGCGCTTCCTCGACAAAATCCATGCCAATGCCGAAAAGATTTCGCTGATGATCGATCGCTTGGCGCTGGCGATCAAACTGGAGAACCGCAGTTTCACCCCCAAAAGGAGCAGTTTCGAACTCTGCTCGGTGCTGGAAAACGTCAAAGAGACCCTCTCGCAGAAGTACCGGGACCGTCAGATTCAGGTCGAATGCACGCCGGTGACGCTGGAGGCGGATCGGGACATGATCGAGCATGCGGTGCTCAATCTGGCGGAAAATGCCCTCAAATACTCCGAGGATGAGGTGCTGCTCCGCTGCGACACGGAGCGGATGGAGGTGATCGACCGGGGGATGGGGATCGAGCCTTCCGAGCTGGAAAAGATCACCAAGAAGTTCTACCGGGTCGACCGCCTCAGCTGGAACAACTCCATCGGCGTGGGCCTCTACATCGTCAAATACATCCTCAAGCTTCACGACACCGAGTTGGAGATCGAGAGCGAGCCGGGGAAGGGGTCGAGGTTCGGCTTTTCTCTGGAAAAGCTGCGGGATGCTAAAATAGCGTCATCAAAGTAGAAAGGCATCCCATGACCATCGCCATCCTCTTCGGCGGTTCGAGCTACGAGCACGAAATCAGCATCGTCAGCGCCATCACCCTCAAAAAGGTGCTCAAAAAGAGCACACTCCTTTTCATCTTTGTCGACAAGGATCGGGAGTTCTATCTGATCGACGCAGCGAAGATGAAATCCAAAACCTTCAGTTCCGGCGAGTACAAGAAGGGCAAGAAGCTCACCTTGGAGCAGGGGGGCTTCGTCTCCGGCGGGCTGCTGGGCAGCAAAACGGTGGCGTTTGAGGTGCTGCTCAATCTGATCCACGGCCGCGACGGCGAAGACGGCAAAGTCGCGGCGCTGATGGAGTTTTACGGCATTCCCTTTATCGGACCCCGGCTGGAAGCGTCGGTGCTGAGCTACAGCAAGGTCCGCACCAAAGAGTTCGCCCGCAGCCTGGGGATCGACGTATTGGAGTATCGGGTCCTGAAAAGAGAGGGAGAACGGGATCCCGGGATCGATTTTCCTCTCATCGTCAAGCCGGTACACCTGGGCAGCTC
Organism: uncultured Nitratifractor sp.; assembly: GCA_964448735.1. Lineage (GTDB taxonomy): Bacteria > Campylobacterota > Campylobacteria > Campylobacterales > Sulfurovaceae > Nitratifractor. Next base: position 3,656 of record CAYUXG010000022.1, read on the forward strand.
CATCGGCGTGAGCGTGGTGAAGGAGCCCTCGGAGCTCGATTATGCCCTGGACGTGGCCTTCGAGTTCGACGAGGAGGTGCTGATCGAGCCCTTCGTGGAGGGGATCACCGAGTACAACCTGGCCGGATGCAAAAGCAGCCTCTGGGAACTCTCCATCGTAGAAGAGCCCCAGAAAGAGGAGTTCCTCGATTTCGAGAAAAAGTACCTCGATTTCTCCCGCCGGGAGCAGGTCCTCGAAGCGGCGGTCGATGCGGCGCTGCGGGAGCGGCTGGAGCAGGCCTTCAAAAAGATCTACGATCCTCTTTTTCTCGGCAGCCTGATCCGCTGCGACTTTTTCGTCCTCGACGGGACGGTCTATCTCAACGAGATCAACCCCATCCCCGGCTCCATGGCCAACTACCTCTTCGACGACTTCGAAGAGCTCCTCACGCGTCTGGCACAACATCTTCCCCAAGAGAAAGCGATTGCCATCGACTACCGCTACATCCACTCCATCCAGCAGGCCAAGGGCAAGGCATAAGGCCCCCTGGTTAAATCTGAGAATATTACTCAGGATTATAAAACTCTTTTGCTCCAGGGCATAAAAACCCTCTCTGTTTAAGTTTTGTTATAGCTATCCGGTCCTATAATATGCCGTTACCGTTACATCGTCGTAACAAAATCTTAATTAGGAGGCTTGTATGCAGTCTAGCGCAGCTATGGAGTACGACTACTCCGTTGCCAAACTCTACATGTGGACTATGGTTATCTTCGGCATCGTCGGAATGACCATCGGTGTTCTGATCGCCAGCCAGCTGGCGTTTCCGGAACTGAACTACTTTTTTGGGGAGTACGGGACCTTCTCCCGTCTGCGCCCCCTTCACACCAACGTGGTGATCTACGGATTCACCGTCAGCGGGATCATGATGTCCTTCTACTACTCGGCTCCCCGGGTGCTGAAGGTCTCCATGGGCGAGCTTCCCTTCATCAACGCTCTGGCGAAGTTCCAGTTTCTGGCTTACCTGGTTGCGGCGACCGGTATGGTCATCTCCCTGGCGATGGGAATCACCGCCAGCAAAGAGTATGCTCAGATGGAGTGGCCCCTCGACGCTCTGATCGTCATCTACTGGGTCATCTGGGGGATCAACATGTTCGCCCTCATCGGTGCGCGGCGTGAAAAAGCCCTCTACATCTCTCTGTGGTACTACATCGCCTGTTTCCTCGGAGTGGCGATGCTCTACCTCTTCAACAACATGGAAGTCCCGACCTACTTCTTCTCCGGCGGTCTGGGTCACTGGTATCATAGCGTCTCCATGTATGCCGGGACCAACGACGCCTTGGTGCAGTGGTGGTGGGGTCACAACGCGGTAGCCTTCGTCTTCACCGTGCCCATCATCGCCATCATCTACTACTTCCTCCCCAAAGAGTCCGGGCAGGCGGTCTACTCCTACAAACTCTCCCTGCTCTCTTTCTGGGGACTGATGTTCGTTTACCTCTGGGCCGGCGGACACCACCTGCTTTGGTCCACCGTTCCTGACTGGATGCAGACCATGGGATCGGTCTTCTCCGTCGTCCTGATCCTCCCCTCCTGGGGTTCGGCGATCAACATGCTGCTGACCATGAAGGGGGAGTGGAACCAGCTGACCGAGAACCCTCTGATCAAATTCATGGTCCTGGCATCGACCTTCTACATGCTCTCCACGCTCGAAGGTCCCATTCAGGCGGTCAAATCCGTCAACGCCATTGCCCACTTCACCGACTGGATTCCCGGTCACGTGCATGACGGAGTTCTGGGTTGGGTTGCATTCATGATCTTCGCAGCGGCGATGCACGCGGCTCCTCGCGTCTTCAAGCGCGAAATCTACAGCAAATCCCTGCTCGAAGCTCAGTTCTGGATTCAGACCACCGGTGTCGTTCTCTACTTCACCTCCATGTGGATTGCGGGAATCACCCAGGGAATGATGTGGCGTGCCGTGGATGAGTATGGAAACCTGATGTACAGCTTCATCGACACCGTTTCCGTTCTCCATCCCTACTATACGATTCGTGCCATCGGTGGATTGCTCTACCTGATCGGTATGTTTATGTTCGCCTACAACCTGCTGATGACCGCAACGGCCGGACGCAAGTTGGAGCAGGAGCCTCAGTTCCGCTCTCCTATGGCATAAGTAAGGAGGTATAGAAAATGTTTCATTGGTTGGAAAAAAATCCCTTTCTCTTCGCGGTAGGGGTCTTCATCGTCATCGCTTTCGCGGGTCTCGTCGAGATCCTGCCCAGCTTCGCCAACGCGGCGCGGCCGATCAAAGGGCTCAAGCCCTATACCGTGCTGCAGCTCGCAGGCAAAGAGGTCTATAAAAAAGACAACTGCATCGCTTGCCACTCGCAGCTGATCCGGCCGTTTAAAGCCGAAACCGACCGCTACGGCCAGTATTCACTCTCCGGAGAGTATGCTTACGACCGTCCCTTCCTCTGGGGTTCTAAGCGGACCGGTCCCGACCTGCACCGCGTCGGAAACTACCGTACGCCCGACTGGCACGCCAACCACATGTGGGATCCCAAGTCGGTCGTACCCGATTCCATCATGCCGGCGTACAAGCATCAGTTCAAAAACATCGCCGATCTGGAAACGGCTTATGCCGAGGCGGTCACTGTCAAAAAGGTCTTCAACACACCTTATGGCGACGACATTCAGCCCAGCAAGGCCGCATTCGAGAAGTACTATAAAGAAAAAGCTCTTCCCGAAGCGAAGAAGATCGCCGAGGAGATGAAGAACAAAGATGTATTGGCGATGGTCAATCAAGGCAAGATTCCCGAGATTGTCGCGCTGATCGCCTATCTCGAACGTCTGAAGTGAGGATGACGCTGTGACCTTGGATGAAATGCAGGGAATCGCCTTTTTCGCGCTCACGGTATTGCTGACCGTGATCCTTTACGGTTACATCCTGCATCTCTACCGCAGCGAAAAAAAAGGGGAGCGGGATTACGAAAAGTACGGGCGCATAGCGATCGACGACGAGTTGACCGACCGCCCCGTCGAGGAAAAACCCGGTTCCAAGAATGAAAAAAAGGAGTAGTTAATGAAGTCAATGGTTGTCAAAGGACTGGTGCTCGCCGGAGTGCTGATCTTGGGGACGTTCGTCGTCATCAAGCAGATGCACATCGACCTGAGCGATCCGATCAATATGATCACCTTCCTGGGGGCGATCGCGATTGCGGTGCTGACCTTCGGAGTCGGTGCGAAGTATATGCAGCAGATGAAGACCGATACTGCTAGCGGAGAGTTGGCCGAGGAGAATTGGGACGGCATCGGGGAGTACAAAAACGAACTTCCCTCCGGATGGGCTTGGTCCTACGTCGGTACGATGATTTGGGCGGTTTGGTATTTCCTCTGGGGATATCCTCTCAACGCCTACAGCCAGATCGGCGAATACAACAAAGAGGTCAAGGCTTACAAAGCCAAGTTCGAGAAGATGCACAAAAACGCTTCTCCCGAAGTCCTCAAAGAGATGGGTGAGTCGATCTTCCTGGTCCAGTGTGCTCCCTGCCACGGCGAGACCGGTGACGGACTCTCCGGCAAGGCTCAAGACTTTACCCATCGCCGCACGAAGGCTCAGATTCTTGAGATCATCAAGAACGGTCAGAACGAACTGGGAGCCTTCCCCGGCGGGATGCCTGCCGGCATGGCCAGCGGTGCTGCCGCCGAGAAAGCGGCGGAATACGTCGCAAGCGGATGCAAGGGCAAAGCTCCTGCAGAGTTCGGCGTCTGTGCCGGCTGCCACGGAGATCACGGCCAGGGTACGCCTCATGTGGCTCCCCGCATCGAGGGGTATGCAGTACCCTCTGCTTTGGCTGGCGGAAAACATGGTAAGATCGGTACAATGCCCGCCTTCCCCGGACGCTTCACTCCGGTGCAGGTCAAATCGCTCACCAGCTACATCGATTCACTCGCAGAGCAATAAGGAGCTAATATGGCAGCGACAGAAAACACCAATCGAAACGCGTTTGGGATCAACGGAGTCCTGGGGATGCTCATCGCCACGGCGCTCCTGCTTGGCATCCTCTTTTTCCTTGAATCCAAAGCGATCAGCGTAGAGAGAGCCGAAGCGACCCACTATTACGACCCTGCACCGATCGTCGACAGTCTCGACAATGTCAAGATGATCAGCAAAGACAATGCGAAGTTCGCCTTCCAAGATGTGAAAGAAGGAGCGAAAAAATGATCAAGATTATGGATAAAGTGATCGGATGGTTCATGTTCGGTCTGGCAATGCTAACCCTCTGGGCGGTTCTGACCCCCAATCATCTCTACGTAGGTTGAGCCTGCGATGATTTATGCGGCAAGGGTGACCTTGCTCGCGCTTCTTCTGACTTTTTCACTTCAAGCCCACTATCTTCTCAACGATCATTTGATTTCGCCCAAGGCGGCAGAGGTCATCGAAAAGATTGGATCGGAACTGCAATCTAAAACAGGCATTCATGCCTATGTGATTGCTAGCAACGATGTGCTGAAGAAACGGGCCAATCTCTATGAGTATGTGAAAAAGTATCAGGGGAAGCTTCGCGAGCCCTGGGTAGCGATCCTCTTTCTTCCCAATGTCAAGCGTTTGGGAATCCTGGTTTCCGATCCGTCGATGAAGTCGTGGTATCGTGACGGAGAGGTCAAAAAGTACGCCATCGATATTCTTGGCAGTCGAGACAGTAATTCTCTGCAGTCGAAGTATGATGTTGCGATCGTGCAGGCCTATTCGGAGCTGGCCGACGAACTGGCGGCTCACAAGGGAGTCAAACTGAAAAACACCATCAAGAGCGAAGGAGGATGGATCATTACATTGATTCGCTGGATGGTCTATTTAGGTTCCGTTTTGGTCTTTTGGGTATATTTCGGCCGACCAATTTACCGAAGGATACGATATGGCAAGCAATAACGACAAAAAGACCTACTGGCCCCACATGATCCTGGGCTTCCTCGCCATCGGCGTGACCCTGGGGTTCTGGACCGTCAAACATGCGATCGGGATGCCGGTACACGAGTCGAATGAATATATGATGAAGTACCAGACGGCGGATATCGATGCCAACCAGATCCGCGAAGGGCAGATTCGTTTCGACAAACGCTACAACGTCAAACTCGAAGGGATGAAGCTCTCCGATTTCAAACCCGAGCATCTCAAACGCAAACCCGGCCCTATCGTGGCACTCTCGGCCAACAACGAGATCCGCTACCGCGTGACCGACAAAGCGGGCAATCCGGTGGAAGATGCCAACGTCACGCTTCTGCTCACCCGCCCCTTTACGGAGAAGGATGACCAGAAATTTGCTCTCAAGCACGAGCAGGGTGGTTACTATACGGCCCAAAACGTCCGGATCAAAAAGCCCGGACGCTACATTCTCCGCGTACGCGTGCAGAAAGGCGACGCGACGGGATTTCAGGATACGGCAGGATACCTCAAGCCCTAAACCCGTGGAGGCACCTCCTCCAAAGATCAAGATCTCTTGATCTATCATGCACATTCGGCTATACTCCCCCAAGATTTCTCAAAGGTTTCCTATGAAAAAAGTCCTCATCCTCTGTACGGGAAATAGCTGTCGCAGTATCATCGCCGAAGCCCTGGTCAACGCCAAACTGGAGGGGGTCGAAGCCCAGAGTGCCGGGGTCAAAGCCACTGGCCGCGTCAACCCCCATGCCCGGCGACTCCTCGAAGAGAAGGGGATTTGGCAGGATCGCTACCGCTCCAAGACCCTCGACGAGG
>CAYUXG010000023.1:0-1416 GCA_964448735.1 uncultured Nitratifractor sp.
TCGCCGAATCCCTTCATAGGCGACCTCCATCATCATTCCGATCTGATCTTCCGTGATGACGTAGGGAGGCATGAAGTAGATCACGTTGCCTAGGGGGCGAAGCAGCACTTCATGCTCCAGGCCGTAGCGGTACACCTCCAGCCCGATGCGCTCTTCGGGCCTGTACCCTTGCAGTTCCACGGCGGCGATCATCCCCGTTTGCCGAACTTCTCCGACATTAGGCAGAGCTTCGAAACGTTTCAGATGTTCCGCCATGGCACGGCTTTTGCTTCGGTTGTTTCGGATCACATCCTCGTTTTCGAAGATCTCCAGGGTTGCAAGGGCCGCGGCGCAGGCGATGGGATTGCCCGTGTAGCTGTGGGAGTGGAGAAAAGCTTTCTGCTCCGCATAATCGCAGTAGAAAGCTCCGTAGATCTCGTCGTCGGTCAGGACGACGGAGAGGGGGAGGAATCCCCCGGTGAGCCCTTTGGAGAGGGCCATGAAGTCCGGCGTGATCTGCGCCTGTTCGCATGCGAACATCGTACCGGTTCGTCCAAAACCGGTCATGATCTCATCGGCGATGAGGTGGATGCCGTACCGAGAACAGAGATGCCGGGCTTCGCGGAGGTACTCCGGCGCGTACATATGCATGCCTCCCGCTCCCTGGACCAGAGGTTCGACGATCATCGCCGAGATTTCGCCGCCGTGCTCTTGCAAAATCGTATCGAGGGCATCGAGGGCTTTGCGGGTGGCTTCGGGGCTCCGGTCGGCGGGGACGGGGGTCTGAATATTGCGGATCAGAAGCGGTGCGTAGGTGCTTTTGTAAAGCGCCACGTCTCCCACGCTCAGGGCTCCGAGCGTCTCTCCGTGATAACTGTTTGTCAAGGAGAGGAACAAAGAGCGATCCTCTCCCCGGTTGCGGTGAGCGTGATAACTCATCTTCAGGGCCACTTCGATGGCGCTGGATCCGTTGTCCGCGTAGAAAACTTTTGTCAACCCCTCGGGGGTGATTTCGACAAGTTTGCGGGCCAGCTCCACGGCGGGGGCATGGGTGAAGCCTGCCAGAAGCACATGCTCCAACTCCCGCGCCTGCCGGGCGATACGCGATGCGATCCGCTCGTTGGCGTGGCCGAAGAGGTTGACCCACCAGCTGCTGATCGCATCGAGATAGCGCCGTCCTTCGAAATCGTAGAGCCAGACGCCTTCGGCGGAACGGATGGGAACGAGAGGAAGGGTTTCATGATCTTTCATTTGGGTGCAGGGGTGCCAAATGTACTTCAGATCCTCTTCCATCCACTCCTGATTGGTCATTCTTTCCCCTTTTGTTGTGTTTATCGCTTCTTAACCATATCTTCACTAAAATAAGAAGCAAATTTTATCACAAGGCAGCACGGGCATGATTGCATGGATGCAGAAGCACAACAAATATTTGGTCGT
>CAYUXG010000023.1:1516-9094 GCA_964448735.1 uncultured Nitratifractor sp.
GAAGAGATTTTCAAAGAGGATTTGACGATCGAAAAACTGATGAAATTGCTCAATCAAAACGCCGTTCCTTTCGAAAAAGAGGTGATCGCCTCCGGGATGAGTGTTTCCGACAAGATTCGTTACCAGGTATTGACGCCCTCGGATGTCAACGTAACGGTCAACGACAAAGAGCTCAAAGCCTATTGGGAAGCGCACAAAGATCGCTACATGACCCCCAAAATCTACAAACTTGCACTGCTCTGGACCGATACTTCGGAGATCAATGCCAGTGAGGCGGACCTGAAGGCATTCTATGCAAAAAACAGTTTCAATTACACCGATGCCCAGGGCAAAGAGTTTGGCTTCGAGCGTGCCAAGCCCCTCGTGGAGCGGGATTACAAAATCAAAAAAGGGAAAAAGCGGGCGCTTCTCGACTACATCGCATGGAAAAAAGGGAAGAAAAAGGCGAGCGAAGTGCGTGATCTTCCCCAGGGAGATCCGACCCTCTCCAAGGCGCTTTGGAATGAGATCGAAACCACTTCCGTGGGAGAGTTGATCAAGCCCAAGCCTGTTGGAAGCCGTTATGTTACGGTCCGGGTCGAAAAGGTGATTCCTCCCCGTCCGATGACGTTTGAAGAAGCGAAAAAATCGGTCGAGAAGGATTGGCTGAAGACGGCCGAATCCGAAGCACTCAAGAAAAAAGCGCTCGCACTGAAAAAGAGTGGGGAGAATGCATTGACAAAAGAGAGCCCCTGGCTCACGTTGACAAAGAGTGTAACACTCCCTCCGCTCACACCGGTAGAGAGTTTAGGGTTTCTACAGAAACTATTTACATCTAATGAAAAAACCGGTATCATTAACGTAGCAGGCAAAGAGGTGGTGTACTCTATCATCGATCAGAAACTAACAACCAGTGACAGTAATTTGACAAAAAGTATTGGACAGATTGCCGATCGCATTAAAAAAGGCGAGTTTGAGCGTACATTGATGAAAGAGCTCTCTCAGCGCTACAGCGTGACATCATTCGTAAAAGGATTCTGAATTGTCCAAAACGATCCTGGCTATTGACATCGGTTCCACCAAAGTATGCGCCGTCATCGCGGAAGTGGACCAAGAGAACAAGATTACGATCACGGGACAGGGGATTGCCCGATCCCAGGGGGTCAAAAAAGGGGTGATCACCAACATCGAGCTTGCCGCAAAATCGATTCGAAAGGCGCTCTCCGACGCCAGACGCATCGCCGGCAACAACATTTCCGTCGCAACCATCTCCATCTCCAACGCCTATGCAAAAAGCATCAATTCCAACGGAGTGGTCAATATTCCTCACAAAGACGTCTCCGTCAAAGAGATCAAGCGGGTGATGGATACGGCACTTTACAATGCCAACATCCCCAACGAGTACGAAGTGATCCACGTCTTGCCCTACAATTTCAAAGTCGACGATCAGGATTTCATCGAAGATCCTTACGGGATGAACGCTAGTCGTCTGGAGGCGGACGTCAACATTATCATGACTCAGAAGTCGGCTCTGAGCAATTTGAAAAAGGCGGTTCGATCCGCGGGAGTGGAGATCGAAGGGATCGTCCTCAATAGTTACGCATCGGCCATCGCCGTCATGGGGGAGGATGAACGTGAGCTTGGAGTCGCCGTGATCGATATGGGAGGTCAGACCAGCAACTTGATCGTTCATATCGGCAACTCCATCCGCTACAACGACTTCCTCGCGGTGGGATCCAACCACATCACCAACGACCTCTCCATGGCGCTGCACACGCCTCTGCAAGTGGCGGAGAAGGTCAAAATTCGTCACGGGAATCTGCTTGAGAGTTCCAACGAAACGATCGAGCTGCCCGTGATCGGTGACGAGGAGAACCGCAATGCAATCTCCCTGGAGATCGTGCACAGTGTGATCCTGGCGCGGGTCGAAGAAGCTCTCATGATCCTCTCCAGATCTTTGGACAAAAGTGCGCTGCGAGAGCAAATCGGGGCGGGGATCGTCCTCACCGGCGGCATGACCAAGCTCAAAGGGATGCGAGAGCTTGCCCAGGCGATTTTTCACGGCATGCCCGTACGGATCGGTACGCCCCGAGAGTTGGAAGGAATGTTCGAAGATCTCAATGATCCTGCATTCTCTACGGTCGTGGGTCTGCTGCTCTACCAGGCGGGAGGCCACACTCCCTACGAGATCGACTACAGCAAGAATCTTCTGCACCACAAAGAGGCGTCGACGGAGCCGGGGCTTCGGGATCTCGATCTGGCTTCTTCCCCATCCGGAGAAGTTCCGAAAGAGAGAGGGAATGAGGTGGCGAAGACCTTTGCCGGTAAGTATGAGTCTACAAGCAAAACTCGGCGAAAGGAGCGGGAAGAGGAGAAGGGAAACGAGAGTTTCAGCTTCGACGACCTTCCCAAACCGGACAAAGGGAGCGGCGGAGCATTCAACAAGTTTGTCAATTGGGCAAAACAACTGTTTTAAATCACAATGAGGGGAGAAAATATGGCACATTTTGATATCGAAATCGAAACAACGGCAGGTACAGGAGTTGAGGGGGCAAAGATCAAGGCGATCGGTGTCGGAGGAGGTGGAGGGAATATGATCAATCATATGATCTCCGAAAACGTCAAGGGAATCGATTTGGTCGTGGCCAATACCGATGCCCAAGCACTGGACTCTTCCCTCGCTCCCATCAAACTCCAGCTCGGGCTCAACGCGACCCGAGGTCTGGGAGCGGGAATGCAGCCCGATAAGGGAAGAGAGGCGGCTCTGGAGAGTTTCGACGAGATCAAGGAGACCCTGGCCGGTTCCGATATCGTCTTTCTCTCCGCCGGTCTCGGCGGCGGAACGGGTACCGGTGCGGCTCCCATCATCGCCCAGGCGGCCAAAGAGGTCGGCGCATTGACGGTTTCCGTCGTGACCATGCCTTTCAAATTCGAAGGGCGCAAGCGTCAGAAGCTTGCCAAGAGCGGCTTGGAAGAGCTCAAACGGGAGAGCGATTCCATCATCGTCATCCCCAACGAGCGTCTCCTCTCCATCGTGGAAAAGAACCTGGGAATCAAAGAGAGTTTCCGTCTCGTCGATGATGTACTTTGTCAAGCCGTCTCCGGAATCTCCAACGTGATCCTCTCCCATGGCCCGAATGACATCAACCTGGACTTCGCCGACGTCAAAACCGTCATGAGCCATCGCGGTCTGGCCCTCATGGGTTCGGGAAGCTCCACCGGGGCCAATGCGGCGTACGATGCGGCCAAAGCGGCGATCGACTCTCCTTTGTTGGACAATATTTCGATCAACGGAGCCAAAGGGGTGCTGGTCCATTTCCATATCCATCCCGACTATCCCATTCTGCAGATCTCCGAAGCGATGGATATCATCGAAGAGCATGCGGACGAAGAAGCCAGCGTTATCTTCGGTACGACGACCGACAGCGAGCTTGAGATCGACCAGGTCAAGATCACCATCGTAGCCACCGGCTTCGAAGAGCCCGAAGCGGTTGCGGCATCGGAGAAGATGAAAGAGAAAACCCAGAAGGCTTCCGATCTTTTGGGCTCGCAACCCGGCAATACGACGATGCCCCGGCACACCGCACACCTGCGGCGTGCGGTCGGTTCCGACTACAGCACGGAAGAGGATATTCTCGACGTTCCCACCTTCCTTCGCAAGCAGATGGACTGATTCCTTTTCCACTCTCTTTCTCCCCTCCCGGGAACGGTTCCCGGATTTCCCTTTTTTTGCTACCATACCTTCATTGCAGGACCGCATGTCCGAAAGATTTCATCAAAGAAGGAAAAGCATGAAACGATATCTCAAAACCCTTTCGCAATACGGTACGGGAATCGGCCTGGGGGCTCTGCTTGTGGCGGGCCTGGGCGGATGCCAGCAACGAAGCACGGAGCAGGCGGCTCAGAGCCAGCCTCAGGAAAAAAACGCTTTCGTCGTCATCGAAGAGGTGAGTCCTGGGAAATACAAAATCGCCGAAGAGTTCCCCGCGAAAGAGACCCGAATCATCCTCAAGAAGCTCGATGGAAGCGAAAAGGTGTTGACCAAGGCGGAGATGGATGCGCTGATCAAAAAAGAGGCAGCGAAGATCGAAAACGGCACTTCCCCTCTAACTAGCCCCGAAGGAGCCCAAATGGCGCAGCAAGGGGGTATGGGTCTCGGAGAAGCGATCCTCGCCAGTGCCGCCGGAGCGATTCTCGGTTCTTGGATCGGCAGCAAGCTATTCAACAATCCCAATTATCGCAATACTCGCAAGGCAGGCTACAAAACCCCGGCCGCCTACAACCGCAGCGTCAACAGTTTCAAAAAAGGCGGCACGTCGGCCAGACGAAGCACTTCGACGCGACGCAGTGGCTTCTTCGGAAGCTCCCGCAGAGGAAGCACCGGCCGCAGCGGCTTCTTCGGGGGCTGAGATGGTTTCCCTGCGACCGGTCGAGCCCCTCGATCCCGCTTATCTGGAGGAGCTTGGCTTTCTCTGGCATACCGACAGCGACGAGACTCCCTATCTGGCCGACGTACTGGTGGAGGTAAGCCCGGAGGAGGCGGAGGCCTATTACGAAGCGGGTAACGAACTCTACGAAATGTTCGTCGAGGCCGGGGAACATGTGGTGCGCAACAACCTCTTCCATGAATTGGGCATTCCTTTCAATCTGGTGGATCTGATCCGAGAGAGCTGGGAAAACGAAGTTCATTGGCATCTCTACGGACGATTCGACCTGGCAGGAGGCATCGACGGCAAGCCCATCAAGCTGCTGGAGTTCAATGCCGACACTCCCACCGCTCTTTTCGAAACCGCCGTCGTCCAATGGGCGATCTTGCGGCGCAACGGCTTGGATGAAGCGGCGCAGTTTAATGTGGTCTATGACAAATTGCTAGAGAATTTCAAGCGCTTGGTGACTTTGGAAGAGAGCGTCGAGGGCTTCGCCGAGCGCTACGAGGGATGGCGCTTTCTCTTCACCTCGGTTCGGGGGAACGCCGAGGAGGAAAACACGGTGCGGCTGCTTCAGTACATCGCCGACGAAGCGGGCTACGCTACGAAATTCGCCTACATCGACGAGATCGAGTTCGATGCGAAGGAGGGGATCTTCTACGAAGGGCTCAATTACGAGCTTTGGTTCAAACTGATCCCCTGGGAGGAGATCGCCCTGGAAGAGCCGGATCTGGCGATGCTCTTGACGCGGATCGTAGAGAATCAAAAGGCGATCGTCTTCAACCCGGCCTATACGCTGCTCTTTCAAAGCAAAGGGATTATGAAGATCCTTTGGGATCTCTATCCCGGCCACCCTCTGCTTTTGGAGAGCTCTTTCGAACCGCTTGCCAAAATGCAGGTGCGCAAGCCTCTTTTCGGAAGGGAAGGGGGCAATGTGGCGATTTTGGAGAGCGACGGGGAGACGGTCGTTACGGATCTTGGAGGCGACTACGGAGCGTTTCCCATGCTCTATCAGGAGTATGTGGATCTTCCACAGGATGCTGAGGGTCGAAAATACCAGGCGGGCCTCTTTTTCGCCTACGAATCTTGTGGGCTGGGCTATCGCCGAGGAGGGGAGATCATGAACAACCTTTCGAAATTCGTGGGACATATCATCCGATGACGGGTCGAATCTTTTGGATGCTGCTGCTGGGAGCGGCTCTGCTGACGGCGGGAAACAAAGCGACGGCTCTGGAAGCCCTGAATGCAAAGAACGAGGTGAGCACTCCCTCGAAGCCGGCGCCTCTTCCCAGGGCGGACAAAGTGCTGATCGTCAAATCCGAGCGGAAACTCTATTTGCTTCGGCATGGCAAGCCCTTCCGTGCGTATCATATCGCCCTGGGGAAAGTGCCGGTCGGTCCGAAGACGCGGGAACACGACCGAAAAACCCCGGAGGGTAACTACACCCTGGATTATAAAAACACCAAAAGCTCCTACTACCGGGCGATTCACGTGAGTTATCCTTCGGCGGCGGACAAGGCCCGGGCGAAAAAGCTGGGAGTCCGTCCCGGCGGGGCGATCATGATCCACGGACAGCCCAACTGGTTTGGATGGCTCGCTCCGATTCGTCAGCGCTTCGACTGGACCGCAGGATGCATCGCCGTCAGCAACGGGGATATGGATGAAATTTGGCAAGCCGTGAAGCCCGGAACCCCTATCGAGATCCGCCCCTAAAGCCTCCTTCAAAGGTACCGTTCGTACTCCCGAAGGGCAGCGCGACGCGCTTGGTAATCCTTTAGATACTTTTCGACGAGACTCCAGAAATCCCGGGAGTGGTTTTTGTGTCGGATATGGGCGAGTTCGTGGACGATGACATATTCGGCCAATTCCGGCGGGAGCATGGCGAGGCGGAGGTTGAGGGAGATGCTGTCGCGGCTGGAGCAGCTCCCCCAGCGGGTCCGGGCCCGGCGAAAGGAGAGACGGCTGGGAAAGAGCCCCATCCGGCGGCTCCAGACTTCGACGATCTCCGGGAAGGTCTTTTTGCAGTGGATCCGATAGGCTTCGTCGTAGAGCCGCCTAAGATTCTCTTGGCCGATCATCTCGGGATCGGCATGGACGATCGCCTCCTTTCCATCCCACTCGAGCGAGATTTTTCGGGCAGCGGAGGGAAGAGGGAGATAGCGAACGGGGATCTCCCGCCCTTCCAGAAGGAAAACGTTGCGGGGGTCGATTCCATCGGGTCGCTCCCGATAGCGGGCTTGATGTTTGCGGATCCAGTCGAGTTTGCGTAGGAGTATCGCGCGGATTTCGGAGGGGGGCATCGCCGCGGGAGAGCGGACTTCGATTTCGCCGTCGATGATGTGGATGTAGGCGTGTTTCATTCCCCGGCGTCGCCGAACTCGGTAGGGGAGGAAGCTTCCGTCGGGAAGGTCCAGGCGATGTAGCGTCACTCGCCGTCGGCTTCGGAGTAGGGGATGCCGCGTGCTTCGAGAGCCTTTTTGAACGCATCGAAGGCACTTTCCACCTCTGCGGCATCGTCACCGGAGAGGGAGATGCTCACCCGGGGGCCTCCTTCGGTGATCTTGGGGAGACTGGAGAGATCCACTCCCTCGGGGAGATGCTCCATCAGATCGATCAGGGCACTCTCGCGCGTTTGTGCGGTGAGGGTTTTTCGCAGGGGTTTGTGCTCCCGGGGCGGGAAATAGCGATCCAGAGCCCATCGGATCATGGGATGGGCCATCTCGGGAAAGCCTGGGACGAAAAAGTAACGGTCATCGAGATAGAAGCCGGGCATTCCGTTGACGGGATTCTCCTTCAGAACTTTGGCTCCGTTGGGCAGCAGAGCCATGCGCAGTGGGTATCGGCCGTCTGGGATCTTCATCGTTTCGATGCGGCGGGCGATGATCTCCCGCGCTTCGGGATGCTCCTTCAGGGAGCCGTCACGCAGGGCGATTGCGGCGCATTTGCGGGTATGATCGTCGGGAGTCGACCCGATCCCGCCGAAGCTGAAGACGACGGAGCGGGGCTGGGATGATAGAAACTTCAGCGTCTGCACGATCAGAGCAGGATCGTCCTCGATGATGAAGCTTCCGGAGAGTTTATAGCCGCGTTCGAGGAGTTCGCGGCTGAGAAAATCGAAGTGCCGATCGCTGCGGCGACGGTTGAGAATCTCGGTGCCGATGATCAGGGCGAA
>CAYUXG010000024.1:0-8691 GCA_964448735.1 uncultured Nitratifractor sp.
CCCAGGGCGTTGTTGGCATTCTGATCGAAGAAGTGTTTGATCACTTCAAGATCCACCCCGGGGATCGGGATGTATGCTAAAACTCGATAGGCGAAGAGGAATCCCAGCGTAATCAGGATTTTTTGAGTCAAAGCATTTCCCATGATTACTTCCTGCTGGTGGAGACGGCATCATCCTTGATCTTGTCCGCGAGAGCTTTCGCTCCGCTTCCGATAAGTTTAACGCGTGTGACGTTTTTGCCCAGCTTGTGGACGCTGCGGATGCTCTCGAGCGTGATCTCGTCCAGCTCGGCGACTGCCTTGATGCGATCGACGTTGATCACATAGGGCTTCTCCACGCGGGAGGTGAATCCTACCTTGGGAAGTCGTTTATACAGAGGCTGTTGACCCCCTTCGAATCCGCGCTTGCGGCTGTAGCCGGTCCGAGACTTCTGTCCCTTCTGGCCGCGGCCCGCGGTTTTGCCCGTACCGGAGCCCTGTCCGCGGCCTACGCGCTTGCTGGAATGTGTCGAGCCGGGTGCCGGCTGAAGATTGTGCAAACCCATAACTGCTCCTTAACCTTTGATTCTGGTCAGCGCTTCGACGGTGCAGCGTACCAGGTTGTTGGGATTGTTGGACCCGATGGATTTGGCGATGATATCTTTGATACCGGCCAATTCGATCACGGGACGGGCCGCACCTCCGGCGATGGCACCGGTACCTTCGCTGGCCGGGCGCAGAACGATCCGGCTGGCGTTGTACTTGTGCTCGATGTCGTGGGCGATGGTGGTGCCTTTGATATGAACCTTGACCAGGTTTTTGAAGGCATCGTCCACCGCTTTCTTGATCGCATCGGGAACCTCTTTGGCTTTTCCGTAACCGTAGCCGACGGTTCCTTTACGGTCTCCGATGACGACGAGTGCGGTGAAGCGGAACCGGCGTCCACCTTTGACGACCTTGGTGACCCGTCCGATGTTGACGATCACCTCTTCAAAATCTTCTCTGTTGATGTTTTCCATTCACGCTTCCTTAAAACTTGATCCCGGCTTCCCGGAGCGCGTCGGCGAACGAGGCGACGACGCCATGATAGAGATAGCCGTTCCGGTCGAAGACAACCTGCTCGATCTTGGCGGCCTTGAGCTTCTCCGCCATATCGGCCGCCACCTTCTTCACATCCTCTTGGTTGGCACCCAGTCCGAGCTTGCGCCCATCGGCGTAGGCCAGGGTATGTCCCCGGTCGTCGTCGATCGCCTGGGCATAGAAGTGCTTGTTGGAGCGAAAGACCGTCACGCGGGGAAGCTCGGCGGTACCGTGGATCTTGCCCCGGACGCGCGCCTTGCGCTGAGCGTACATTCTGTTCTTTTTCTTCTGAATACTTTTCAACATCTCGGCGCTCCTTACTTACCTGCCGCTTTACCGGCTTTTCTGATGATCACTTCGTCGGTGTACTTCACACCCTTGCCTTTGTAGGGCTCGGGCGGACGGAAACCGCGGATCTCGGCGGCAACCTGGCCGACTTGCTGCTTGTCCGTCCCGCTGACGGTGATGATGTTCTTCTCCACTTTTATGTCGATCCCTTCGGGGATCTCGTAGTTGACGGGGTGGGAGAAGCCCAGCTGAAGCTCCAGGGTTTTGCCGCTGACGTTGGCGCGGTAACCGACCCCGTTGATCTCCAGCGACTTGCTGAAGCCCTTGTCCAGGCCGATGACGATGTTGTTGAAGAGAGAGCGATAGGTTCCCCAGAATGCCGAAGACTCCTTGGTCTCATCCTTGCGGGTGAAAACCACTTCGTTCTCTTTCACTTCCATCACGACCCGACCGTGGGTTTCGAGACGTTTTTCCAGATTGCCTTTTTTGGCGACCAGCTCGGTGCCTTCGATCTTGACCTCGATCCCGGAGGGGACGCTGACGGGTACTTTTCCTACTCGTGACATGTCTACCTCCTTACCAGATGCTGCAGATGACTTCGCCGCCGGTGCCGCGTTTGAATGCTTCATCGTTGGGAAGCACGCCCGCACTGGTGGACAGGATCAGGGTTCCGTAACCGTTCTTGAACCGTTTGATCTCCTCTTTGCCTTTGTAGATGCGCCGGCCGGGCTTGGAGATCTTTTTGACCTCGTTGATCACGCTGCGACCGTTCTCATCGTACTTGAGCACCACTTTGATACTTTTTTTATTGTTGCCAAGGTCTTCGACCGAATAACTCTCCAGATAACCCTTGTCGACCAGAATCGCCACGATCGACTCAATCATCTTGGAATGGAGAAGTTCTGTCGTCTCCAGCCTGCGTTGAGCTGCGTTACGGATTCGAGTCAAAGAGTCTGCAATATTGTCTGTCATCATCTTTTACTCCTTTTTACCAGCTAGCTTTGCGCATGCCGGGGATCTGACCTTCAGAGGCCATCTTTCTCAAACAAACACGGCAAATCCCGAAATCACGATAGACGGAATGGGGACGGCCGCAGATGTTACAGCGGGTGTAGGCCTGAACGGCAAACTTAGGCTTGCGCTTCTGTTTGGCGATCATCGATTTCTTTGCCATTACTTTCTTCCTTTCGCAAACGGCATGCCCAGCTTCTCCAGCAGGACGAATGCCTCTTTGTCATCGTCGGAACTTGTGACGATGGTGATGTTCATTCCGTGGGTCTTCATGATCTTGTCGTAGACCACCTCGGGGAACATCAGCTGCTCGTCCAGACCGAAGTTGTAGTTGCCGCGTCCGTCGAAACCCTTGCGGGGAACGCCGCGGAAGTCCTTCACCCGAGGAAGGGCGATGGAGATCAGCTTGTCGAGGAAGTTGTACATGTTCTCCCCGCGCAGGGTGACCTTGATTCCGCTGGGCGCTCCTTCACGGGCTTTGAATCCCGCGACGGACTTCTTCGCCAGCGTGATCACGGCGTGCTGACCGGCGATCAGGCTGATCGTATCGGCCATGTTCTGGATCAGTTTGCTGTCTTTACCCTCTTCTCCGGCGCCGACGCTGATGACGATCTTCTCCAGCTTGGGGGTCTGCATGACGTTCTTGATCCCCAGCTCTTCGCGCAGGGCAGGAACGATGCTTGCGTATTTCTCTTTCATCCGACTCATCTTCAGCCCTCCACTTTCTTGACGTTGGAGATGTGGATGGGCATCTCTTTATTGAGGAAGCCCCCCTCTTTGTTCTCTTCGCTGGGTTTGACCGCTTTACGGGCGACCTTGCATCCGGCGACGATGACGGCATCTTTTTTGGTCAGGACCTTGAGAACTTCCCCCGTCTTACCCTTGTCGTCTCCGGCGATGATCATGACCTGATCACCCTTTTTGATTTTGAATTTCTTTGCCATTACCATACCTCCGGCGCGAGCGACACGATCTTCATGAAGCCCGCATAACGTGTTTCACGGCTTACGGGCCCGAAGATCCGGGTCCCGATGGGCTCTTTCTTGTCGTCGATGATGACGGCAGCGTTGTCGTCGAAGCGGATCAGAGATCCGTTTTCACGCTGGATCTCTTTTTTGGTCCGTACGACCACGGCCTTGACGACCTTTCCTTTCTTGACCTTTCCGTTGGGGATCGCCTTTTTGACGGAGGCGACGATCACGTCACCCACGCTGGCGTAGCGACGCTTGGATCCCCCCAGGACTTTGATACACATGATCTCCTTGGCGCCGCTGTTGTCCGCGACGTTCAGACGGGTAAAACTCTGGATCATCAGCCCTCTCCTCTCTCAACGATTTCGAGAAGACGGAACGCTTTGTTCTTCGATAGCGGGCGGCACTCGATGGCGCTGACCGTATCTCCCACGTTGGCTTCGTTCTTCTCGTCGTGAACAAGATATTTTTTGAAACGCTTGACCGTCTTGTGGTAGCGAGGGTGGAGAACTTTACGCTCCACCAGTACCGTAGCGGTTTTTTCACCGGCCTTCTTGATGACCGTTCCTGAAATGACTCTTTTTGGCATCCTGTACCCCTTACTTCGATCTCGCGGCGTTGAGTGCCGTCATGATTCTGGCGACATCTTTTTTCGCCGTTTTCAACTCACTGGTATTGGTGAGCTGCATGGTCTTGAGCTTCGCACGGAGGGTAAAGACCTCCAGCTTCTTCTCTTTGAGCATCGCTTCGAGATCGGCGACGCTTTTGCTTTGCAAATCAGTATATTTCATTGCTCTCTTCCCTTGAAATGATTTTCGTCTTGAAAGGAAGCTTATGGCAAGCCAGGGTCAGAGCCTCCCGCGCCAGAGCTTCGGGTACGCCGGCCATCTCGAAGATGATCCGGCCGGGCTTGATGTTCATGACCCACTTCTCGACGGCACCCTTACCTTTACCCATCCGGGTTTCGAGGGGTTTTTTGGTCAGAGGCTTGTCGGGGAAGACCCGAATCCAGGTTTTCCCGGTCCGGCTGACCCGACGGGTCATGGCGATACGAGCCGATTCGATCTGACGAGAGTCGATGCGGCCGGCCTCCGTGGCTTTGATGGCGAATTCGCCAAACTCAATCTTATTGCCGCGGAAGGATTTACCGCGGTTGCGGCCCTTCTGCTGCTTTCTCCATTTGGTTCGTTTGGGCATCAGCATGATTATTCACCTCTTCTTCTGGGTTTTCGGCTGCGGCGCTCTTCTTTGGGCTCGGCCTGGATCCCTTTCTGGAGGACTTCACCTTTGAAGATCCAGACTTTGACGCCGATGTTTCCGTAGGTGGTCAGAGCTTCGGCGAAACCGTAGTCGATCTTGGCACGCAGCGTGTGCAGAGGAACACGTCCCTCCAGGTACCACTCGGTCCGGGCCATCTCCGCACCGCCGAGGCGACCGGCGACTTGGACCTTGATCCCTTTTGCACCCGATTTGAGTGCACCCTGGATCGCCTTTTTCATCGCGCGACGGAAGGCGACACGGCGCTCGAGCTGTGTCGCGATGTTCTCCGCAGCCAGCTGTGCGGAAGCCTGAGGACGTTTCTCCTCTTTGATGTTGATCGCGACCTCTTTGCCCAGCATCTTCTGGAGATTGGCTTTGAGCTTCTCGATATCGGCTCCGCGCTTCCCGATGATGATTCCGGGACGGGCGGTAACGATGGTGATCCGGATCTTCTTGACGGTCCGCTCGATGATGATGTTGCTCACACCCGCATAGAAAAGCTCCTTTTTCAGGAATTTGCGGATTTTATGATCTTCTGCCACGAAGCTGGGAGCACGGTCCTTCGCCGGGTACCAGCGGGATTCCCAGTTGCGGTTGATTCCCAGTCTCAGACCGATAGGATTGACTTTCTGACCCATTTACGCATCCTTTCCGTTTTCGTTTTGCTCCGCTGCCTCGGCAGCAACCTTCGCGGCGGCTTTGGCGGCCTTTTGGCTCTTCGCCTCTTCCGCAGCGGCTTCGGCGACTTCCACATAGATATGGGAAGTGGGCTTGAGGATGCGGGTCGCGGTACCGCGTGCGCGGGGTCTCCAGCGCTTCATCACGGCCGCCTTGTCCACGCGACAGGAGGTGATGATGACCTCTTCGGGCTCATAGTCGCCGTTGGCGACGGCGGAAGCGATCACCTTGGAGATGATCCCGGCAGCTTTGTTGGGCATGAAGTCGAGAGCGGCGATCGCCTGCTCCGCGTTCATTCCCTGGACTTCCCGGGCGACGAGACGCGCCTTGGTGGGAGAGACTCGGACATATTTCAGTGTTGCTCTGCTCATGATCAACCTACCTTCTTCTGGACACTACCCTTGTGTCCTTTGAATGTACGGGTGGGAGCGAACTCCCCCAGTTTGTACCCTACATGGTTCTCCGTGATGTAGACGGGAACGAACTGGCGTCCGTTGTG
Organism: uncultured Nitratifractor sp.; assembly: GCA_964448735.1. Classification (GTDB taxonomy): domain Bacteria; phylum Campylobacterota; class Campylobacteria; order Campylobacterales; family Sulfurovaceae; genus Nitratifractor. The sequence goes on from CAYUXG010000024.1 coordinate 5,766, forward strand.
GACGTTGATGGTCAAGCCGATCATCTCGGGAAAGATGACGGAGCGGCGAGACCAGGTTTTGATGGGCTTATTCGAGCCCTCTTCTTTTGCCTTGAGTACCTTTTTCATCAAATGATCGTCGATGAAAGGGCCTTTTTTCAATGATCGTGCCATGCGTATCCCTTACTTTTTCTTCTTGCGTGAGATGATCAGCTTGTCGCTGGCCTTCTTCCGACGGGTCTTATATCCCTTGGTGGGCATTCCCCAGGGTGAAACGGGGTGGCGACCGGAGTTGGTCTTGCCCTCACCACCTCCGTGGGGGTGGTCGATGGGGTTCATCGCCGAACCGCGGGTCTGGGGGCGGATTCCGCGGTGACGGTTCCGTCCCGCTTTTCCGATGACCATGTTGGCGAAATCTTCGTTGCCGATGGTTCCTACCGTCGCCATGCACTCCCCGAGGATGTAGCGCATTTCGCCCGAGGGCAGACGCAGGGAGACATATTTACCGTCGCGTCCCATGATCTGGGCATAGCCGCCCGCGCTCCGAGCGATCTTACCGCCCTGGCCGGGGTTCATCTCGATGTTGTGCACGAGCGTACCCACGGGAATGTTCTTGAGTTTCATCGCGTTGCCGGGCTTGATGTCCAGTCCCGCTTCGGCGGACATGACAGTGTCGCCCACCTTCAGACCTTTGGCCTGAAGAATGTAGCGCTTCTCACCGTCGACATAGTTGACGAGGCAGATCCGGCAGTTGCGATAGGGATCGTACTCGACGGTGGCGATACGACCCTCGACACCGAACTTATTGCGCTTGAAATCGATGATGCGATAGAGCTTCTTGGCTCCCGCTTGCTTGTGGCGGGAAGTGATCCGGCCGTTGTGGTTGCGGCCCGCGTGGCGGGGCAGTTTTTTCAGCAGGCTCCGTACGCTTGCCTTGGCCGTGATGTCACCGCTCTCCAGAACCGTCATGAAGCGACGGGAGGGCGTGGTCGGTTTGAATGTTTTGATAGCCATCTCTTCCCCTTATACCGCTAGGCTTTCGATCTTGGCGTCTTCGGGGAGCTTGACGTAGAACTTCTTGCTGTCGGCACGCTTGCCTTCGACTCCCTTGAAACGCTTCACTTTTCCGCTCACGCGCATGGAATTGACGCGCAACGGCTTGATCCCGAAATACTCTCTAAAGACCTCTTTGAGACCGTTCTTGGTCATGCGGGGCGTCGTCTGAACGACGATCACGCCCTCTTCCTGCAGACCCAGGGTCTTTTCCGTATAGATAATTGCTTTGATATCGGTAATGTCTGCCATGTCAACTCTCTTTTGTCAGTTTTTCCCAGACGGCTTTTTCGATCACGATTGCGTGATACGCCGCGGCCAGGTATCCGTTGAGCTCATTCTCTTCGATCAGATAGCTCTGCTGCAGGTTGCGGAAAGCCAGGAAAGTCTGATCGTCGATCATCTCCTTGACCACCAGCAGATCCCGCTGTCCGAAGCCGTCGACGAAGGCTTTTGCATCTTTGGTCTTTCCCGACTCGATGGCGACGGAATCGACGACGAAGAGCTTCTCGTTGGCCGCTTTGTCCGCCAGCGCGTGCATCAGTGCCAGGCGCTTTTGCTTCTTGTTGACCTTCTGCGTATAGTTGCGATCGGTCGTGGGGCCGAAAACAACTCCGCCGCCCCGGAAGTGAGGTGCACGGATCGATCCCTGACGGGCACGTCCGCCGCCTTTCTGGGCGAAGGGCTTCTTGCCGCCGCCGCTGACGGCGGAGCGGTTCTTGGTCTGGGCCGTATTGGCGCGCAGGTTGGCCGCGTAGGCTTTGCAGTAGAGATAGAGGTTGTGGGGATGTACCTCCAGGAAGGCCTGGGGCAGATCCGTCGTTTTGATCACTGTTGCGTTACTCATTTGACAATCCTTACCACTCCGCGGGCACCTTTGGGACCGGGTACGGCTCCCTTGAGTACCAGGATGCCGTTTTCGGCATCGAAGGAGATCACTTCGTTTTTGACCGTAGTCTTGGCGTTGCCGTAATGTCCGGGCATCTTCTGACCGGGCTGGACGCGGCCGGGCCACTCACACATACCGATGGATCCGGGGGCACGGTGGAAGCGGCTTCCGTGTGCGCCGGGACCGCCGGCAAAGTTGTGGCGCTTCATAACCCCGCTGAATCCCCGTCCCTTGCTGTTGAAGGAAGCCTTGACCACGTTGGCGTTGGCCAGGGGCTCGGTGCTCAAGTCGCCGGGCTCGGTTCCTTCGGGGACCCGCAGCGTCATGAATTTGTTGAACTCTTTCGAAATGCTGTATTTCTTCTGCTGGCCCTCGATGGCTTTGTTGATCTTCTTGCTGCTGTTGTAGGCGACCAGCGCTTTGCCGTCTTCACGAACTTCGCAGACCTTAGCCTCCACGACTTTCAGAAGGGTCACGGGAACACTGGGGACTTCGACGGTGCGGCTCATGCCGATTTTTTCTACGATATATTCCATTCCCTGCTCCTTACTTGTCCATCGACCGGATTTCGACTTCCACTTCGGGAGCCAGATCCAGTTTCATCAGTGAGTCGATCGTTTCGCTGGTGGCGGAAACGATGTCGATCATCCGTGCGTGGATCCGGATCTCGAACTGCTCCCGGCTGTCTTTGTTGACGTGGGGAGAGCGCAGTACGGTGTAGCGCTTGATCTTCGTAGGCATCGGGATAGGGCCGCGAAGCTCCGCGCCGGTGCGGCGGACCGCATCGACGATGGAAGCAACGGATCGGTCCAGGACACGGTGATCGTAAGCTTTCAGCTTCAATCGAATCTTTTCCATTTTTTTCCTTCATTAAAGAACTCGTCGGATCGCTCCGACATAAATTTTTGGAGGGGAATTATACTGAGCTCGACCTTTCCCGAGCTTGAAAAATGACCCAAAAACGCTATAATCCCAAAAATAATTTCCTTCCAAAAAGGAAAGCAC
>CAYUXG010000025.1:0-8522 GCA_964448735.1 uncultured Nitratifractor sp.
TCGGCATAGAGCTCCGCCATCGCATCTTTGGGAGGCTCCTGCGCCCAGAGAGCGCCGCAACCCCACAGGAGAATCAGAAGGAAAAAAACTCTACGCATCGACAACCACACATCCAGAGATTCGGTCATGCAGCGTCTGCCGGGTCGGGAGCACGAAAGCGGGGAGGAAACCGAGATAAAAGAACATTTCGTCGAAGATTCGCACCCCCGCCCGCAGAAACGCCCGAGGATAGCCGATCAGTTCTCCGCTCTCCTGATCCACGGCCCGGATCCTAGCCACGTACTTCCCCAACGTCATTCCGTTGTATCCGATAAAAAAAGTGTGATAGAGAAGTTTAAGCGAAACCAGTACCCAGAGGTTGGCCTGGAGAAAAAGTTGGATCGCTTCAGGGGTACCCAATGCAGGGATCTGTTCGATAAAAATAGCGAGAAAAAGAAAACTAACCACCAGATCGTCGATGATGAAAGAGAGGACCCTCTTTTTTAGCGATGCCAGGTGATCCAGAACACTCAAACCGTCAATCCTGCAACGCCTGATAGGCAATGTCGGTACGGCACTGCTTGCCGGCGAAGTGCACTTGACCGACGAGCATATAAGCCCGGTCGCGGGCTTCGCGGATCGAATCCCCCATCCCGACGCAAACCAGCACCCGGCCGCCGGTCGCGTAGAGTTTGCCGTCCTCGCCCCGGCTGACGCCGGCATAGGAGATATGGGCGTTGGATTTGAGCTCCTCGTGATGGATCTCGTCCACGATGATTTCGGCAGGCTCGCTGGAGCGGTAGGGGTAATTCTTGCTCGCCATGACCACTCCGACGGCGTAGCGCCCCTCGTGAAATTCGATCTTCGCTTCGGCCAACTTCCCCGTGGCGGCCTTGTAGAAAAGCTCCGAAGCGGGGGATTTGAGCAGCGGCATCAACTCTTCGCACTCGGGATCCCCGAAACGGACGTTGTACTCCAGGATATAGGGCTCCCCTTTGACGACCATCACACCCATGAAGAGCACGCCGGTAAAGGGAGTGCCCTCCTCTTCCATCCCTTTGAGCGTCGGGATCACGGCGCGCTCTTCGATCTTGCGGTAGAGCTCCTCGTCGATCAGAGGCGTGGGGGCATAGGCGCCCATGCCTCCCGTATTGGGTCCCCTATCGCCGTCGAGCAGGCGCTTGTGATCCTGAGCGGCGGGAAGGATGACGTAATCTTTGCCGTCGCAAACGGCGAAAACCGAAAGCTCGTATCCGTCAAGAAACTCTTCGACGACGATCTTGCTGCCGGCTTCTCCGAAGGATTCGCCGCTGAGCATCCCTTGGGCAGCCTCTTTGGCTTCGTCCTTGGACGGAGCGATGATGACCCCTTTGCCCGCACAGAGCCCGTCGGCTTTGACCACGATGGGAGCCTCCAGCGAATCGATGAAACGCGAAGCCTCCTCCATCGAGCCCGTCTCGATGTAGCGTGCCGTCGGGATCTTGTGCCGGGCGAGGAAGTTTTTCATGAAAATCTTCGAGCCTTCCAGCTGCGCCGCCGCGGCGGTCGGACCGAAGATCGTCAAGCCCTCTTCCCGGAAAAGATCGACGATCCCCTCCACCAAAGGGGCTTCAGGACCCACGACGGTCAAATCGACGCCTTCGGCTTTGGCGAACTCGGCCAACTCCCGATGATCCTTGATCTGAAGGTTCTCCCCCAGTTCGTCCGTCGCGCCGTTACCCGGAGCGAAGTAGATCTTCTCGACTGCCGGATCCTTTTTCAGTGCCAACCCGATCGAATACTCTCTTCCCCCGCTTCCGATGACCAGTACTTTCATCCCTGCTCCTATGAATAGTGAGCACTAAGTAAATTTTTCATTACTCATTACTCATTACTCGTTCCTACATCCCCCGGGTGGCCGTAGTTGCGATGTGTCGGCCCTAATAAGCCAACGGTGGAGGAGCGAAGCAGCCTTCAGGGGGCGGCGTCTCGTCCGTCTCCGGACTCAAGCGACGTCGCCCGCACACCGGCTGCGTTACCGACTCCTCCAATACTTGAATGTTGGACCCCATTTGCAAGTCGGCGAACCACCCAGGGTTAAGTTGATTATATCGAAAAGGGCGTCAACGGACAAGAAAATCAGAGTATCGAAAATGTGATATTAAAGAGTATCAGAGGATTTTTCTTCGGATTTCGCCACGTGAAGGGCCTGCACCATGCAGGCGTCGATCGTCGGCACCTCTGCGATGACCGATTTCGCTCCCTGGGGAAGATGCTTCAATGTGGCTTTTCCAATCACCACCGCGGTATAGCTCGCATCCCAGGAGAAGTTTTTGAGAAAGCAGTGAATCGTCGAAGGAGAGGTAAAGACGATCACGGCACCCGGAGACGGCGCATCCGACACATCGTAGCTGCGACATTTCGTCTCGTAAAGGATCTGCTCCTTCAGCTCGATCCCCGCCTTCTCCAGATAGCTTCGGCTGTCGAAAGAGATTTCCCGGGGGCGGAGGTAGAGAATCTTCCGATCGGCGAAGAGCCGCCGGAGATCCTCCGCCAACACTTCGCCGTAGAAATGCTCGGGACGGTGCAAAACTTTTCCCCCCAGGCTTTCGATCTGACGGGCCGTGGCGGGACCGATGGCCAGTGCGGGCAGACGCTTCCACCCCGGGTCGATCGCTTCGGCGCTGAGTACCGCCTGTTTGGAAGTGAACATCAGCGTATCGCACCCTTGATACTCGAGACGGTCCGCAACGATTTCGAAATGGATCATAGGCAGAGGAATTGCGTCGGGGTGACGCTTGGGGGAGCAGAGATAGACGGGCCGCATCAATTTGCCGGAGCTTCGCCCCCGACGGCGCACTGCTGCGTCACTTTTCCGTCGAAAAAGATCTCGTTGATATGCTCATCGTCGTAGGGATCGAAATGCGGGGTGATCACCCACCCTTTGTTGGGCTCGAGTGCCGCGATCTTACACTCGATCTCTTCGGCGATATGGTGCGCCTCCTCCAGGGTCATCTCCGGAGTCAACACCAGGTGGAATTCCACATAGTTTCGCGTCCCGTCGGTACGGGTTTTGAGCCAGTGGTAGCCGTTGACCTTGGGATGATTGGCGATGATTTCGCCGATTTTGGAAACCATTTCCCCCGGAAGCGAGCGGTCCAGCAAAATCATCACTCCCTCTTCGATGATCTCATAGGCAGAATAGATAATGTAAATGCCGATCCCCAGACCGAAGAGCGCATCGATCCAGTCCCAGCCCGTCAGATAGACAATCGCCAGCGCCGCGACGACGGCCCCGTTGCTGAGCAGGTCGGTCTGGTAATGCAGTGCGTCGGCTTTGATCACGATGTTGTCGGTCTCTTTGGCGATACGCAGCAGATATCGCACCAGAAGCCACGTCACCACGATGGAGAAGAGCATCACCCCAAGGGAGACGCCCAAATATTGGGTGGGGTGTTTGTGGATGATTTTAGAGATCGCTTCGTAGATGATGAAAAGGCCCGAGAGGGTGATGATCGTACCTTCGATCACGCCGGCGATCGCCTGGATCTTTCCTTTTCCATAATTAAAATGTTCGTCGGGATGCTCCTCCGCCTTTTTAATGGCGAAGAAGTTGAAGATCGAAACCCCCATGTCGAGGGTGGAGTCGATCGCCGAAGCCAAAACCGCCACCGAACCGCTGGCAATTCCCACGAAGAGTTTGACGAAGGTCAGTAGCGCCGCTACGCTCGTCGAAACGACCGTGGCACGGCGTTGAGCAGACATCTCTCCGCTTTTTAAAGACATATTTTCCATTCTATGTTAAGTATGTTCTCGACGTTTTAATCGACACGCGCTACGGGAGAGTGGGCTCTTGCGGCGTTTTTCCCTTCCTGCACACACTCATCGGGAAACCAATGGTGGGCGATGCACATCCAGTTGTGAGGAGCGCGTACGTTTTTCTCCGTCTCGACGATGGAGTAACCGTCGGCTGCACAAGGATCTTTCATATAGCCGCGCTTGCAATCCTGGCCCGCCTGCGCTGCACCGGAAAGAGCCAGTACCAACACGGTCACACCCAAACCTATCCATTTTTTCTGCATCATTTTTCATCCTTTGCTTTTGGACTCTTGCCGATTATAACCTACTTTTCTTTGAAATAAAATAAATGAATCGATAATATATTGAAAAATATGGTAATGAAAGATAAATGAGGGACGGAAGGGTCAGAGGGCCCTTCCCAGGAGATCGGAGACGCGTTTGGCGAAGGCACTCTTGTCGGAGGGCTCCAGCCCTTCGGCCAGCTTGGCGCTGTCGAGCAGGACCCAGGCACTCTCTTCGAAGAGCTTTTCGTCTTCGAGTTTGGAGAGTTTCTCCACCAGAGGGTGTTTGGGATTGACCTCCAGGATCAGCGGAAGCTCCGGCTCCTCCTGCCCCATCTGACGGAAAAGATGGCGCATGGAAGCCATCGGATCGGAGCTGTCGGGAACGACGCAGCTGGGCGATTCGCTCAAGCGCGTCGTGACCCGCACCTCCTTGACCGCATCGCCGAGAACCTTTTTGAGCTTTTCGGTCAGGGGTTTGCACTCCTGGGCAAGTTTCTCCACCTCTTCTTTGTTCTCTTCGCTTACGGGAGGCTCCACCGTGGAGATATCGACGAATTTCCACCCTTTGTACTCCCCGATCGCCGGGGTGACGATCTCGTCGATCTCTTTGTCGTCCATGATGAGCACTTCGATATCGGCCTTTTTGTACGCCTCGAGCAGGGGCGAATTGCGCAGGATCTTCTCGTCGTCGCCGACGATGTAATAGAACTCCTTCTTCGTTTCCCCTTCCCGCTCGCCGGCACGTTTCATATAGTCGTCCAATCCGGTGAGCCCTTCGACTTTGGAGCTCTTGTAGCGGACGATCTCCAGGAGGGTCTCCTTGTTGAGATGGTCGGTGAAGATTCCCTCTTTGATCAGTTTGTTGTACTGCTCGATAAATCGGGCGAACTTCTCCTCGTCGAGCTTCTTGATCGCCGAGAGGATCTTCTTGACCGAAGCTTGCTTGATGTTGGCCAAGATCCGGTTCTCCTGGAGCATTTCGCGACTGACGTTCAGCGGCAGATCCTCGCTATCGATGATCCCACGTACGAAACGCAGATAGAGCGGCAGCAACTCTTTCTCTTCGTCGGTGATGAAGACCCGCTTGACGTAGAGTTTGACTCCCGGTTTGAAATCGGCCCGGAAGATGTCCGCCGGAGCGGTGCGGGGGATATAAAAGAGCGTCGTGTACTCCAGGGTCCCTTCGGCCTTGTTGTGGATCCAGGTCAGAGGCTCTTCGCTGTCGTGCCAGAGTGTGGAGTAGAACTCGATGTAGTCTTCGTCCTTGAGCTCACTCTTGGGCAGGGTCCAGAGGGCCTTGGCTTCGTTGACCTGCTCGGACTTTTTGACCTTTTGCATCTTGGCGTCGTCGCCTTCGCCGACCATCTCTTCGGTCTCGTAGTGCATGAAGATCGGATAGGGGATATGATCGGAGTACTTCTTGACGATCTCCCGCACCCGCCAGGGATCGAGAAATTCTTTGGCATCCTCTTTGAGCTTGATGTAGACGACGGTGCCGTGTTCGTCCTTGATCACCGGATTGATCTCGAACTCGCCCGTTCCGTCGCTGCTAAACTTGTAGGCAGTCTCTTCCCCCGCCTTTTTGGTGATCACGTCCACCCGCTCGGCGACCATGAAGACGGAGTAGAATCCCACCCCGAACTGGCCGATGAGGTTGTTGTCTTTCTTGGCATCGCCGGTCATCTGCTCGATGAAAGCCCGGGTGCCGGATTTGGCGATGGTTCCCAGGTTGTTGATCAGATCCTCTTCGTTCATTCCGATGCCGTTGTCGGTGATGGCGAGGGAGTTATCCTCCTTGTCGATCTTGATATTGATCTTGGGCTCCCAATCACTCTCTTTGAACTTTTCGTCGGTCAGACGCAGATAGTTGAACTTGTCCAACGCGTCGTTGGCGTTGGAGATAAGTTCGCGAAGGAAGATCTCCCGGTTGGAGTAGAGGGAGTGGGTCATCAGGTGCAGAAGCTGCCCGATCTCCGTTTGATACTGATGTTTGGCCATGTCAATCTCCTCGATGGATGGATTTTGGCCGTATTGTACAAAAAGTTCAAAAAGTTTTCAAGAGTTTTTGAAGAAAAGTTTAGTGAAAGAAGCGCAACTATGCCTCCTCTCCCATCTTACCTATGGCACAGCTGACGAAACTTTTGGCTTTGGCGGCACCGGAATCGAAGAAGCCGAGATCCTCATCCGCCATAGGGTAGCCGAGTCTTCGCAGGGATTCGCGCAGCATGTCGAGCCGCTCCTCCTCGATCCGAAGCGTGATCCTCCGGGGCATCGACTCCAGATCCACCGTCACGGGGCCGAATTCCGGCTCCAGTTTTGTCCTGAGAGTGTTGGCACATCCTCCACATTTGACATTGAGCACTTCGAAAGTCCGTTCCTGTTTCATGATTTCATTCCTTATGGGTAATGTGACTTGTCGCCGTAATTTGAAACTGTTTATCGTAACGTTTCTGAATCTCCGCAGGCCAGAGGGAGTGGAGATACTTCACGACCGACTCGATCTGGGCGGCACTCAGCTTCTCCCCGAAAGAGGGCATCCACCCGTCGAAAGCTTTGCCGTAGGTTTTGCCCCCCTCCCGGATGATTCTCGCCAGAAGCTCGGGCTTGTGATGCCAGGTATGGGCGGTTCCGTTGAGCGGTGGAGGCGGGAACCTTCCGTCGGCCATCTTCTTTTTCCAGTCCACTCCCGGACCGCTCCCCTGGGCCCCGTGACAGCTTGCACAGTTGCGTTCAAAGAGCATCTTCCCCTCCCGAATCTCCGCAGCCGACCCCCAGCTTCCCGCCGATGCGGCAACCGTGGCAGCAAGTGTCGCTACAGCCAACAATCCTCTTTTCGCGTTTTTCATCTTTTTCATGGTGTTTCCTTTTTCCATTTTCCCTTTCATTGCCTATTCTCCTCTCATACGACGACGAACTGACCCATCATGCCCGCATCCTCGTGCTCCAGCACATGGCAGTGGTACATGAAGGGCACCTTGGGATCCCGGTAGTCCCGATGCCGCACCAACAGCTGCACCCGATCTCCGGGAGCCAGGAACACCGTATCCTTGTCGCCCCTTTCCCAGGGGCGTACGCTCTGGGCCCTTCCGTTTCTTGTCAGGATGCGGAAATGGCCTCCGTGCATGTGAAAATTGTGATTCATCCCCATCATCCGGCCCATCCCCATGCCCACATTGCGCACTTCCCAGATTTCGGTCTGATCCAGAGGCACCCGTTCGTCGATACGCTTCGGATCCATCTTTTTATCGTTGATGAGCAGCCGCCCGGGCCCTCCGACCTGCAGATCGAAGCGTCTCCTCTTTTTCGCCTGGGCGGCATCGGCACGCTCCAGCCGGGTCAGTCTCCGGGGCAGGCGGCTCTGCACCGCGGCATCCCGACGGACCCGAAGCTCCAGGACTCCCGCTCCGCTCTCCCGATCCCGAAGCACCACCCTCTTGCCTTTGAGCTGACGCAGATCCAGCATGACCTCCGCCCGCTCGGCAGGGCTCAGAAGGATCTCTTTCATCTCGATGGGAGTCTCGAGAAAGGAGTTGTCCCCGGCGATGAGATGCATGGGGGCTCCCTCCGCAAAGAACCGGTAGACCCTGGCGTTGGAAGCATTGAGCAGCCGCAGGCGCACCCAGCCTGCCTCCACTTCGTGATACGGGGCAATGGTGCCGTTGACCAGCAAGGTATCTCCCTCAAAGCCGTGCATCACCGTCATCATGTTTCTGGGATAGGCGAACTGCCCGTTTCGGGTGAAGAGACGGTCCTGCACCACCACGGGAATATCGTCGATACCGTAGCGTTTGGGGAGGGGGAGTTTTTCCGACTCTTCGTCGTCGATGTAGATCAGCCCACCCAGCCCCAGCATCACCTGCTCCGCCGTACGGTTGTAGGTGTGGGGATGATACCAGTTGGTGCAGGCTCGTTGATCGACCTTGTATCGTGCCGTCCAGCTCGTCCCCGGGGCGAAGGTCTGATGGACATTGCCGTCCATGGCGGCAGGAAGGTGCATGCCGTGGCCGTGCATCGTGGTGCTCTCAGGCAGACGGTTGTGCCATCGCAGGGCCACCTCTTCCCCTCTTTTGAGGCGGATCGTAGGCCCCAGATAGGGACCGTTGACCCCCCATGTGACGGTTTTGACCCCGGGGAAAAATTCGCTCGTTCCCCTCTTGAGCATCATGTCGTAGCGTCGCACTCCGCCGTGCATTTCACCGCGAAGCTCCGGCGGGATCTTCAGAGGGTTAAAAAAGGCTCCCGCCGCTTGGCCCGAAGGTTTCGAGCTACCGCCGAGAGCGCTTCTTTCCCTTACGTTGCCTCCGGAACCCATCATGCCGCCGCCCATCATACCGCTTCCGCCCATCATGCCCCGGGCAAAAAGCGCAATCGCCGTCAGTGAAGAGAGTCCGGTCGCGGCCAAAAGAAAATTTCGTCGTTGCATATTCACTCCTTGGTTTCGATGAAATCATCTTAGAAGAGATCTATGGAGCGGATGTG
>CAYUXG010000026.1:0-8309 GCA_964448735.1 uncultured Nitratifractor sp.
TCAGAACATATCGGGCAGCGCTTCGTGCGGCGTCGGGTGGCGCAGCGGTGCCGGGGCCTTGACGGGGTGTGCTCTGGGGATCGGATGAGCTTGTTGAGGTGAGGTTTTGATTTTTCGGTAGCTGCGCGGCGGCTCGCGTTTGATGCGGGAGCGTTGTTTCATCCTTTCGCGCTGTTGTCGTAAGAGGGCTTTGATGCGGCGGGTCCGCTCGGCCTGTTTCGCCCGGGCGGCTTCCCTGCGTTTGCGCTCTTGCTCTAGCATCGCTTCGCGCTGCTGTTGCGTCAGGTTGGGTTGGAGGTAGCCCAGCTCCACGAGATTGTCCACGATCCCCCGAAAGGTCGGCACGGCGGACTGAGCGGCGAAATATTTGTGGTATCCCTGGGCTTCGATGACCAGGACGCCGATGGTGTAGCGGTGGCCCTTGTCGTCGTCGGCAAAGCCGTAGAAGGAGCTATTGTATCGGCGTACATAATGTCCGTGTGCCGCAATGTGGGCGGTGCCGGTCTTGCCTCCGATCTCCAGCCCTGGGTACTGGGCTTTGACGCCGGTTCCCTCCCGGACGACTTTTTCGAGGATTTTGTGGATCGCTCGGGCGGTCTTGACGCTGACGGCTCGCTGGGCTTGCGGACGGTTGCGCAGATGAAATTTTCTTCCGTCGGAAGATTGGAGGTAATCGACGATGGTAGGAGTGACCATCACTCCGTCGTTGTTGAAGGCGCTGTAGGCTTTGAGGAGTTGGGCGAAGGTGACCTGCATCCCGTAGCCGTAGGCCTGGTTGGCGCGATGGAGTTTGTTCTCCAGAAGTCGGGCCGATTTGATCCGGCCGGGGAGTTCCCGGGAGAGGTCGATTCCCGTGCGACGGCCCAGTCCGAATTTTTGCAAGCCTTCGTGCATCTCCTTCCCGCTGAGAAGCCAGGCGATCTGAGAAATGCCCACGTTGGAGGAGTGGACGATGATGTCGGTGGCGGTGAGCTGGTCGAAGACTTCGTCGTCGGTGATGGTGTAGCGTTTGCTGATCTGGAGCCGTCCCCCGTGGATGGGAAACCAGGTCTGGGGGGTGACTCTGCCGTGTTCGAGCGCGATGGAGAGGGTCAGGGGCTTGAGCACCGATCCCGGTTCGTAGGGGTAGCCGGTGAATTTGTTGTTGAGTTTGGAGATGTCGTCTTTCGTGATGTGCAGCGGATCGTAGCGTTCGCTGCTCGCCAGTGCCAGGAGACGTCCCGTGGAGCTCTCCATGACGGCGGCGATGATCTCTTTGGCTTGGGTCTCTTTTTTCATCCGATCCAGGGTTACCTCCACCCGTTTTTGCAGGGCGAGAGGGATGTTCAGATGGAGATTGTAGCCGTCTTTGCGGGGGATGTGTACGCTGCTTTTGCTGAGGATGACGGTACCGCCCACATCCCGTTTCCCTCGGATGAGACCGTTTTGGCTCATGTTGAGGTACTTTTCGTACCGTTTTTCCAAGCCCTTGATCCCGAAAATCTCGCTGTATTTTCCCACGTTTTTCGCCCGGATGTACCCCATGACGGGGGTCAGAGTGTCGTGGAGAGGAAACTCCCGGAGTTCTCCGTTTTCGGTGATGTCCAGTCCGTAGAGCACCTCCACGCCTCGGCGGTTGCGCACGGATCGGAAAACTCTCATCCGACGGAGTTTGCGCGCCAGGGATTTGAGGTAGATGGCGGTGGAGGCATCGATGGTTTTGCTGAGGGTGACGTAGCCTTTGAGGGGATGCCCCTTGCGGTCGAAGAAGGCTTGGCGAACCTCCTTTTCGTCCATCCCGCTGTAGATGGAAAAGAGACGGATAAAGAGATCGCGTTTCCCCGGATCGATGCTGGGGGCGTAAACGGTGGCTTGGTAACTTTTGTTGGAGCGGCTGAGGGTAAAGCCGTCTTTGGAAACGATCGCACCCCGGAGCGCCCGGTCGTGGATCACCGAGGTATGGGGAGGAAGCCGCCGGTCGGAGCGGATCGTGTGGAAGACGGCGACGAGAAAAATGAGCACGAGAACGATCATCAGGAGAAATAGACTCAGGAGCTTAATGCTGCGTCTGCTTAGAAACTGATCGTTTTTCATACTGCTCCCGCCGGGAATTTTTCATTGTCGTTCAGGGGTGAAAGTTCGCTATTTTAATCAAATCTCACTTCAGTTTGACTATAATTCCCGGAATTGATACTATTTAATAAAAATCCACGTATTGAGCGGGAAGCGAATGGGATATTTTGATGGCAGATAGGGCGTTGTTCGGTGCGGTCGTCGCACTTTTTACCGTTTCGCTGGTGATGATCTACTCCCTATCGACCTATGCGACGCTCTATTACGGCTACAACGAATTTCACTTCTTCTTGCGGCAATTGATTGCGGTGCTTCTGGGGATCGCCATCCTCGTGGGATTGAGCTGGCTCGATCCGGACCGATGGTTCGTCCCCTTGGGATTCGCGATCTTTTTTCTCTCTTTTCTGGCGATGTTGGCGATGCCTTTTCTGCCCGCGAGTCTGGTCAAGGCGGTCTTGGGAGCCAAGCGTTGGATCCATCTGGGGCCCGTTTCTCTGGCGCCGGTGGAGTTTTTCAAGGTGGGATTCGTCTTTTTCATCGCCTGGAGCTTTTCGCGCAAACTGGTTCACAAGGGCAAACTCTCGCTCGGGACGGAGATTCGCATCCTTCTGCCCTATCTCGTCGTGCTGGCCGTGGCGGTGGTTCTCATCGCCATTTTCCAGAAGGATCTGGGGCAGGTGGTGGTCCTGGCGGCGACGCTGATGGTGCTATTTCTCATGGCGGGTCGGAGTATGAAGCTCTTTTTCCTCTTCCTCTTTCTGGGGCTTTTCGGTTTCGTCGCCCTGATCGTCATGGCGCCGCACCGCATGAGGCGGATTCTCAGCTGGTGGTCCACGGTGCAGGATAACTTCCTGAGCTTTTTCCCCCAGAGCATGGTGGAGAAGCTGCGCGTTCCCGAGGCTAGCGAGCCCTATCAGATCTCCAACTCCCTCAATGCCATCTACAACGGCCACTGGTTCGGCCAGGGCTTGGGCAACGGACAGTTCAAACTGGGGTATTTGAGCGAAGTGCACACCGACTTCATCCTGGCGGGATTGACGGAGGAGTTGGGCTATGCGGCGCTCGTGCTGGTTTCGGGGCTCTTGCTTTTCGTGATCTTTCGCATGCTCCAGATCGCGTCGCGCTTGAAACAGCCGGCCTATTACATCTACACGGTGGGGGTGGCGCTGCTGATCCTCTTCTCTTTCATCGTCAACAGCTACGGCATCTCCGGCATCACTCCCATCAAGGGAATCGCCGTGCCGTTTCTCAGCTACGGCGGGTCGCAGATCCTCGCCATGTCCGTCGCCGTGGGCATGGTGCTGATGGTTTCCAAAAAGATCAAGGAGGCATCGTGAGCAGTATCGTCATGACCGGAGGAGGCACGGGGGGGCATCTGGCGATCGTCCGAGCCGTCAAAGAGGAGATCGAAGATCGCGAACTGATCTACATCGGTTCCGAGAAGGGGCAGGATCGGAAATGGTTCGGCGAGGATTCCCAGTTTGCCGCACGCTACTTTCTCGCAACCCGCGGGGTGGTCAATCAGGGAATCGTGGGCAAATTCCGCTCTCTGGGGATGCTCGCTTCCGCCGTGCTCGAAAGCCGCCGCCTGCTCAAAAAGCATGATGCCCGAGTCGTCTTCTCCGTCGGGGGCTACTCCGCGGCGCCGGCGGCGATCGCCGCGGTGATTTCGGGGATTCCGCTGGTGATCCACGAGCAAAACGCCGTTCCCGGCACCCTCAACCGGCTTTTGCGTCCCCGAGCGGCGGCTTTTCTCTCCTCTTTCGACGAAGCGAGTCCGGTCAAAGCCTATCCGGTCAAATCGATCTTTTTCGAAAAAGCCCGCCTTCGCAAGGAGCTTCGCACGATCCTCTTCCTCGGAGGCTCCCAGGGTGCCGTAGCGATCAACGATTTGGCGCTCTCTCTGGCCAGGGATCTGCAGGCTCGGGGCATTCGCATCCTCCACCAGGCGGGCGAACGCAACCTCCAAACGGTCCGAAACGCCTATGCCGAGATGAAGGTCGAGGCGGAAGTCTTCGGTTTCAGCGATCAAATCCCCGAGAGGATGCAGGAGGCGGATTTCGCCGTGGCGCGGGCGGGGGCTTCGACGCTTTGGGAACTGGCGGCGAACGCTCTGCCGACGCTCTTTGTCCCCTATCCCTACGCCGCGGGGGACCATCAGTACGCCAATGCGAAGTTCCTCGCCGATCGGCACCTGGCCTGGGTATTGCGGGAGTCGGAGCTGGAGCCGGGCAAGGTGCTCGATCTGATGAAGCAGGATCTCTCCGTCGTCAGTCGAAGGCTGATGGAGTTTACGCCCCGGGAAGGGAGCCGGGAGATTGCGCAACTGCTGGAGAAGTTCGCCGACGCAGGTCAGTAGCATCGACACTTTCTAAAAACTCATTGAGGTTTCTGAAAAATCCCGTTTGTTTCACGGGTTGAGCGCTCCTTTGTCGCACTTGACCCAAAGAACGACTTGGCAATTTTTCAGAGGGTTCAATTGGAATCAGAGGATGCCGACGCAGTCGCGGACGACGGCCATCTTCTCTTCGGCGATCGCGCGGGCTTTGGCGGCTCCGGTCTCGAGGATGTCGTAAACCTCGTCGGGGCGGGAGAGGTAGTAGGCGCGCTTTTCGCGGGCTTGGGCGAAGTGCTCCCAGATCAGCTCTTTGAGGTACTTTTTGAATGCGCCGTAGCCCTCGTTGCCGCTGCGGTAGCGGTCGGCGAGCTCGGCGCGCCCCTCCTCGTCCAAAAAGAGGGAACAGAGCGCATAGACGTTGCAACTCTCCGGGTCGAGGGGCTCGCCCAGGGGGGTGGAGTCGGTGACGATTTTGTTGCAGCGCTTTTGCAGGGCCTTCTCTTCCATGAAGATTTCGATGGTGTTTTTGTAACTCTTGCTCATCTTCGCCCCGTCGAGCCCCGGGACGACGGCGACGGACTCTTCCACGAGCGCTTCGGGAATCGTGAAGATTTCGCCGTGCTCATTGTTGAATTTGATGGCGATGTCCCGGGTCATCTCCAGATGCTGGATCTGATCTTTGCCCACGGGGACCTTCTCGGCGTCGTAGAGGAGGATATCCGCCGCCATGAGCACCGGATAGCTAAAGAGCGCGTGAGACGGGGCGATTCCTTTGGCGACCTTGTCTTTGTAGCTGTGGGCCCGCTCCAGGAGCCCTACGGGGGTGTAGCGCGAGAGGATCCAGTAGAGCTCCAGGACCTCTTTGGCACGGCTTTGCACCCAGAACACGGTCTTTTCGGGATCGATCCCCATAGAGAGGAAATCCACCGCCACTTCGAAAGTGTTCTGCTTGAGCTCTTTGAGCTCCGCCCCGCCGCTGAGGGCATGGTAGTTGGCGATGAAGGCAAAGAGTTCATTCTCCTCTTGCAGACGAAGCATCTGGGCGATGGCGCCGAAGTAGTTGCCGATGTGAAGTTTGCCGGAGGGTTGGATACCGGAGAGTACGCGCATGGTCAATGCCCTTGTAAAAATTTTGAAGAATTATAACGCAAGCTCTTTCGATCAGGGATAAAGCTCGGAGTCACTCCTCTTCGCTGCGTTCTCCTCGCTTGCGCGCGACGATCTCCAGGGGAACGCCCTCGAAATCGAACTGCTCGCGTAGGACGTTGGCCAGATAGCGTTTGTAGCTAAAGTGCAGCAGTTCGGGTTTGTTGACGACCAGGGCGATGCGCGGGGGCTTGGTCGCGTACTGGGTGGCGAACTTGATGCGCACCACCTGCCCGTGGTGGCTGGGGACGTGATGGCGGCGGATGGCGTACTGCACGACTTCGTTGAGCTTGGAGGTGGGGATGCGTCGGGTGTAGCGGCGGTAGATCGCTACGAGTTGATCGAGGATGCGCCCGACGCGCTGGGTCGTCTTGGCCGAGACGGTGAGGATCGGGGCGTAGTGGAGGAATTTGAGCTCGTCGCGCACCTCTTCGATCGCCTCTTTGTACTCCTTCTCGCCCCGGATGTCCCATTTGTTGAGCACGATGAGGGCCCCGAGCTTGTATTTGTCGATGAGCCCGGCGATGCGCTCGTCCAGCTCCGTCACGCCGGTGGTGGCATCGAGGAGCAAAATCGCCAGATCGGCCTGCTGGAGCATCTTTTCGGTGCGCCCCAGGGCATATTTCTCGATCCCCAGGATTTTGGAGCGGCGGCGGATCCCGGCGGTATCGACGAAAGTGATTTCATAGTCGTCGTGGACGATCGTCTCGTCCACCGGGTCGATGGTGGTGCCCGCCACTTCGCTGACCACGGCGCGCTCTTCGCCCAGCAGGGCGTTGAGCAGGGAGCTTTTGCCCACGTTGGGGCGGCCGAGGATGGCGACTTTGAAGCGTTTCTCCTCTTCGGGCTCCTCTTCGTCCCTCTCCAGGAGCTGCTCCAGGCTCAGCTCTTCGTCGGCGACCAGCGAGGCTTCGGAGCTTTTTGTCGGGGGGATGTATTTTTCCAGCCACTGATAGAGGGGGTTGAGCTTGCGGTTGTGGCTGACGGAGATGGCGAAGATCGCCTCCGCGCCGAACTCCACGAATTCCCAGAATCGCTCCTGCTCTTCCCGGTCGCTGTCGATCTTGTTGACCAGCAGGGCGATGGGTTTGCCCATCTGCTGGAGGCGGTAGAAGAGCTTTTTGTCCTCTTCGGAGGGGAGGGTTTTGCCGTCGACCATGTAGAGGAGGATATCGGCGGCCTCGGCGGCTCGCAGCGACATCTCGGTGACTTTGCCAAAGAGCGCGTCGCTCTCGTCGATGCCTCCCGTGTCGAGGAGTTCGAACTCCCGGTCTTCGCTGATGGTGACAAGGTTTTTCTTGATGTCCCGCGTCGTACCGCTGACGTCGGAGGTGATGGCGTCGCGCCGACGGGCGAGACGGTTAAAGAGGGAGCTTTTGCCCACATTGGGGCGCCCCAGGATGGCGACTTTTTTCATGGTGAAATCCTCATTGAATTGATCGGAGAAACGGAAGCAGACATTTCTGAATAATAAGCGGGATTATACCATCTTGTCGGAAGCCGGCTTGAATGCGGGAGCTTCGCAAGAGTCGCCCGGGAGCTTCTCCACGTAGATGCTCTGGGAAGGGAAGGCAAAAGAGGAGCCGTTGGCTTCGACGATCTGCATGATTTTGAGCAAGACATCCTCCCGGATCGCCAGGTAACGTTCCCAGTCGGAGGTGTTGGTGAAGGTGTAGACGAAGATGCCCAGGCTGCTGTCGTCGAAGCGGTCGAAGCGCACCAGCAGCGTCTGGTCGTGGGCGATGCCCTCGTGCGCGGCGAGCATGGAGCGGATCTCGTAGGTGATGCGCTGGAGCTGATCGGCCGTCGTGTCGTAGGTCAAGCCGATGACCATCTTGATGCGTCGGATGCCCCGGCGGGAGAAGTTTTCGATGTTGGTGTTGGCGACGATGGAGTTGGGCACGACGACGAAGGATTTTTCGAACGTGCGGATCTTGGTGGTGCGCATGCCGATATCTTCGACGATCCCCTCTACGCCGTTGACCTTGACCCACTCGCCGATGCGGATCGATTGATCGAGCATCAGGGCGATGGAGCCGAAGAGGTTGGCCGCGGTGTCCTTGGCTGCCAGGGCGAAGGCCATACCCACGAGCCCCAGGGAGGCGACGAAGGCGGTGACGTTGATGCCGAAATTGTAGAGCAGGCTGATGAGTCCCAACAGGATGACCAGCAGACGGATGAGCCGGACGATGAATTTTCCCAATTCGTAGGAGATATGACGATTTTCGTGGCTATAGCTGAGGAGAAAGCGCTGGATGGCAGGGGTGAAGGCGTAAAGTACCCAATAGAGGTCGAAGATAAGCAGAGAACTAAGCAGCAGCTGGGTGAAACGGTTGTTGAGAAAAATGAATTGAAAAAAGAGATCCAATGCGATGATGATGAAGAGAAAACGGATCGGATGACGTAGGTTTTCGACGATGATGTCGTCGAGCTTGGTTTCGGTTTTGGCCGTGAGGTGGCGGAGAAAATGGGTGACGATGCGCGTGAGGTATTTACGCAGAAGTACGACGAAGAGGAAGACCAATACGGCGGCGACAAGGTTGGCGAGGGGAACACCGAAAATCGTTTTGGCCAGATAGCTGCCGTAATGGCTTGCGTAGAGTTTGTTGATGTAGGGTTGGATATGCTGAAAAACGCTCTGATCGACGTTGTTGAGCAACTGTTTGCTGGCATCGGTGACGCCTTGGATCGCGGCGGTCGAGGCATTGGCATCATGGATTTTGGCCATCGAAACTCCTTCTTTGTCGAGGATTGTACACGCATCTTCTTGAAA
>CAYUXG010000027.1:0-8022 GCA_964448735.1 uncultured Nitratifractor sp.
TGGGGCAGGAGCGGGTGGAGCGCCGCTCTCTGTTCCTGCTCTGAAAGCCGGAGGCCTCGTTATGACGCTGCAAGAGATCCTCGAAGCGATCGAAAAGGAGCCGGGCGTGCTGCTCTATTTCAGCGGGGAGCATTGCAATGTCTGCCATGCCCTGCGGCCGAAATTTAAGGAGCTTTTCGAGGGCCGTTTTCCCCTGATCCGACAGATCTACCTCGATGCTCATGAAAACCCCGAAATCGCATCGCATTTCCGAGTCTTCGCCGTACCGACGGCGATCGTCTTCCTCGGGGGCAGGGAGTTCGCCCGAGAGGGCAGAGCCGTCAGTCTACATGCGCTGGAAGAGAAACTCTCCCGCCCCTACGGAATCATGACGTCGGAGTGATATAATCCCTCTCTACGTTCCCGGGCAAGCCTCTTTGCCCCTGATGTACGATTCGACTCTCCGATCCGGCCGGATGCGGAGAGAATTTGCCTGCGGAGGTCAATGGCGTGAAACCCGATTACGGACTCTCGATCTGGGGAGAAGAGAATTTTGTCATCCAGGGCGATACGGTCAACGTCGCATTCGGCGATCGTCCGTCGCTGCTGGAGATCACCCGCGCCGTGCGGGAGAGAGGATACCGGGGGCCGGTGCTGCTGCGCTTTCCCCATCTGATTCGCAAGCAGCTCGATACCCTCTTCGAAACCTTCGAAAAGGCCCGGGAAGAGTTCTCCTACAAGGGGGAGTTTCACGCCGTCTTTCCTCTGAAGGTCAACCAGTACCCTTCCTTCGTCCACTCTCTGATCTCGGTCTCGAGAGAGCGCAACTACGGTCTGGAAGCAGGGAGCAAGGCGGAGCTGATCATCGCCATGGCACTGACGCCGCCGGGGGCTCCGATCACGGTCAACGGTTTCAAGGACAAGGAGATGATCGCCCTGGCCTTCATCGCCGCGCAAAGCGGGCACAAGATCATCGTCACGATCGAAGGGATCAACGAGCTGGAGACGATCATCGAAGTGCATCGGGAGTTTAGCGAGGGGAAAGAGACTTCCGTCGCTCCAGGGATCGGGATGCGGGTACGCCTGCACAGCTCCGGGGTGGGTGCCTGGGCCAAGAGCGGGGGATTCGGGTCGAAGTTTGGGCTTACCTCTACCGAGCTGCTCGAAGCTTACGAAATGCTGCGCAGCGAAGGGTTGATCGACAATCTGGAGATGATCCATTTCCATATCGGTTCGCAGATGGGGGAGATCGGCCCGCTCAAAAAAGCACTGCGCGAAGCGGGCAACATCTATGCCGAACTCAAACGCCGAGGGGCCGAGAATCTCAACGCCATCAACATCGGAGGCGGTTTGGCGGTGGAGTACAGTCAGCACCGCCCCGAAGCCGACCGCAACTATTCGATTAAAGAGTTTGCCAATGACGTGGTCTTCACCATCCAGGAGATCGCCCGGCAAAAGGGAGTGCGAGAACCGGACATTTTCACCGAATCGGGGCGTTTCGTCGCCGCTTCGCACTCGGTGCTCGTCGCGCCGGTGCTGGAGCTTTTCAGTCAGGAGTATCACGAACGAAGTCTTCGGCTCAAAGAGAAGGGAAAGAATCCTCCGCTGGTGGAGGAGCTGCACGATCTCTACCGGGCGATGGGGCGCAGCAATGCTAGAGAGTACCTCCATGACGCCCTCGATCATATGGAGTCGCTGTTGACGCTTTTCGATCTGGGCTACATCGATCTGGAGGATCGCTCCAACACGGAGATCCTGGTCAATCTCATCGTCAAAAAGGCGATCCGCCTCCTCGAGCCCGAAGACAGCAGAGAGCTCAAGCGCCTGCAAAACCGCATCCAGGAGAAGTACTTGGTCAACTTCTCCATCTTTCAGTCCCTTCCCGATCTCTGGGGCCTGGGACAGCACTTTCCCGTCATGCCCCTGCACCGTCTCTCCCGCCGCCCCACCCGGCCTGCCTGCATCTGGGACATCACCTGCGACAGCGATGGGGAGATCGCCTTCGACCCCGAAGCACCGCTGCTGCTGCACGATATCGATGTGGAAGAGGAGGAGTACTTCCTGGGCTTCTTCCTGACCGGGGCGTACCAGGAGGTGCTGGGGATGCGGCACAATCTCTTCACCCATCCCACGGAGGCGGTGGTAGAGTTCGACGAAGCGGGAGCGTGGGAGATCGGGGAGATCATCGAAGCGCAGAAGCTTCTGGATGTACTGGAGGATCTGGATTACGATACGGGCCTGATCGACAGGCGTCTCAAAAGCCTCATCGAAGACTCTACGCAGCTCGACGAGTCGCAGAAACGTGATCTGCTGGGCAAGCTCTATCTCTATCTGAGCGAAAATAGTTATCTCAAAACGGTCCAATCCAATGAGGGGAAAGCTTAAATGAGCCTATGGCAAGAGATTCTCTGCGATTTTCGTACGGTCAAGCGAAACGACCCGGCGCTTCACAACAATTTCGAACTCTTTTTCAACTATCCGGGAGTCTGGGCACTCTTTTTCTATCGCATCAGCCATCGGCTCTATACGCGGGGCTGGCGTTTTCTCCCTCGTTTCATCTCCGCCGTGGGCCAATTCCTCACCACCGTCGATATTCACCCCGGCGCCCGGCTGGGCAAAGGGGTCTTCATCGATCATGCCACGGGCGTCGTCATCGGGGAGACGGCGATCGTGGGAGACAATGTGCTGATCTATCAGCAGGTGACGCTCGGGGGCGTGAGCCTCTCTCCGGGCAAACGCCACCCCACGATCGAAGAGAATGTCATTATCGGAGCGGGGGCGAAGGTCCTGGGCAACATCACCGTCGGCCGCGACAGCAAGATCGGAGCCAACTCCGTGGTCATCCGCGACGTGCCTCCCGGATGCACCGCCGTGGGCGTGCCGGCACGGGTGACACGGCGCATCGACGGCAAAGCGCCGCTGAGCCACAACATCATGCCCGATATCAACAAAGAGATTTTCGAATATCTTCTCAAACGCATCGCAGTATTGGAGCATACGATCAAAAGCGGGGATCTTCAGACGATGGAGAAGAGTGATCAGGAGTTGGACGAGATCTACAAAAACTTCATCGAGGCGATGAAGCGATAAGCTCGCACATCAGGACTCCTCGTGCTCATCTTCCAGGAGGTGGGCGGAACTTCTCTCCGTCTCCTGGATCTGATTGAGAATATGTTTGGCGATATGGTAGCCATGGTTGAGTCCCAGGGCGATGGAGCCTCCGGACTCTTGGGTGATGTCGCCTGCGACGTAGAGGCCGGGGACGTTGGTCATGTAGTTTTCGTCGTGCCAGGGTTTGCCATCTTCGATCTTGATGCCGGAGCTTTGCAAAAAGGCGCTGGGGGTGGTCCCTCCGATGGCGTAGATGACCCGGTCGAAGGTTTCGGGCTCCCGCTCGTCGAAAAGGACCCGCACTCTGCCGTTGTCATCTTCTAGCCCGGAGATGTTGACCCCCAGATAGGGACGGATTTCGTCGTGCATGATGGCGTTGGCAATCGCTTGCTGATTGGTGGGATTGGCCCGGCGGAAGGTCTCTCTGCGGTAGCAGATCGTCACGTCGTTTTTCTCTGCAAGGTCCACGGCGTATTCGATCGCCGAGTCGCCTCCACCGACGACGAGGATCTTTTCCCCTTCGGAGCACTCATCCAGGGTGAAGTTGACCTTTTTCCGGATGGAGGGGGGGATTTTGTAGTCGGGTTTGTTGGGCTTGCCCATGCGTCCGATGGTGACGACGACGAAGCGGCCTTGGACCGAGCCGCCGGGGATCATCACTTCGAAGTGATCCTCTTTTTTGACGATCTTTTGCACTTCGGTGTGGGTCTTGAGCTCTACGGAGTGGTGCGCGATCACTTCATCGAAGAAGTCCAGGGTGCTCTCTTTGGTCCCGTCGACGAAGTAGATATTGCCGTCGAGCTCCACTTTTTGGCCTTTCCAATCCTTGTCGACGCGTTTTCGGTCTTTGTAGTATTTGCGGATGGTGGCGTTGTGGTTGGTGTCTTTCTCCAGTACGACGATATCCCGGATCCCCAGGATGTAGCTTTCGACGGCGGTGGCGATGCCTGCCGGTCCGGCACCGACGATGATCAGATTGTGCATTGTGTTTTCCATGCGACGATCCTTGGTTGAGATTTTTTATATTTTAGCAATTTATTGCAAAGGATAAAACAAAATTATCTTTTAGTGACGGCTTCGGCCAAAAGATGTTACCGATCGTAGTCTTGAAGAGAGGGAATAGCGGCAGTTCCATCCGCCTTAGTGAATGCACGGGATATCCAGCGTGATTCCGCTCTCTTCCAGTAAGGGTACGAGTTGCATACTCTCGGCGAGCTTGCGAATCGCGGCGTCCTCGTCGGGATAGCGCCCGTTGGCCTGGATCCGGAGCCGAAGGAGGGGGTAGCGTTTTTCGTCGATGATGATAAATTCGCCGATGGTCATTTTGAGGCTCACTTCGATGCGGCTGGAGCGTCGGAAACTCTCCAGCGATTTGCGCAGAAGCTTGGAAAAGTTGTTCTGGTCGATACGAATCGGGGGAAGGTCCTGATCGGTCAATAGACTGAGCTTTTGCTCGTGCTGCATTTTAAAGAGTGTGATCGCCGCTTCCAGGAGGTTGTTGAGGTCGGTTTCGATCAGTTTTTCACGCTCGATACTGCGCTTTTCCCCCGTACGCGGCCGATAGTAGAGTCGCAGGGCGACCCAGTCGTCGGAGTTGTAGCTGACATTGACGGCGTAGAAGGCGAGCTGCCGATAGTGAAGCTCCAGGAGAGTGGTGCGGCTGCCGTAATCTTTGGGTGCGTAGTTGAGGGCGATCTCGAAAAGCTCTTTGCGGTCGGCATAGCCCAGCAGGATCTCCGCCGCGCCATTGAGCCAGAGGATCTTGCCCCGATGGTCGAAGACGATGACGGGAGAACCGTCGTTTTCGAGGATGAACTGGCAATCAATCGATTCGGTATTCATGGAGTTTCTTTCTCAGGGTGTTGCGGTTGATTCCCAGGACTTCCGAAAGCTTGAGCTGGGAGCCGTAGCGCCGCAAACCGGCCTTTAGAAGCGGACGCTCCAGGATGCCCAGATTCTCCCGGTAGGCATTGTTCCCTTCCAGGGTGCGCAAGAAGAGTTCATACAGCGCCGTTTCAATGTCTTCGGCACTCATGATTTGAAACAGAACCTCTCGGTAGATCGAAGCTCTCAAGGAGCGAAGGTTGTCGTTGAGCTCCAGTCGCTGAGGATTTAGGGTAACGGATGCGGAGGAGGGAAAGATCGACTGCACTTCGGCCAGGAAATATTCCGTATAGGCACGGAGATCCTCGGGCCGCTCTTTCAAAGGGGGGATTTTGTAGATGAAGGCAAACTTTTCATCGATAATATGGGGGTTGGGCTCTTTGTCGGCGATGGCGATGATCCGTTTGTTCTGAAAGTCGAGATTTTCGGGGTCCGTGACCGACTCGAAAGAGGTGATGATCAACTCGTTTTCCATCTCCAGGGCCTTTCCCAACGCGTCGCTGTCGCGCCCGTCCACTTCGGGCGTCCGGGGGAAAAGAGAGCGTACCAGGGTCCGTTTTCCTGTGGCGGGAGCTCCGATGAGGATACTGGAAACATAGAGCGAACGAGTCATCTGCAGCCCCTGCCGTATCTGTTTGACAGCTTTACTTTCGCAGATCACATTCTCCATCGATTTTCTATCCTTTTGCGAATTGTTCAAATAGTATACAGAAACTCGGATCAAAACCTGTTGAGAAAGCGATCAAAAGAGAGAAGTATCGGTGGCCCACTATGCATCAAATTCACACTCGATCTCATTCATTCGCCTTTTAGCCCCTTTGGAGTAAAATCACTCCAAACTCTATTTTTCTCAGACAAAGGAACTCCATGCCCACGACCGAAGCGTTGGAAAACATCGACGAAGTGCTCTCGGCGCACAAGCTCAGCCAAGAGGATTATGCCCATATCAAAGAGATCCTGGGCCGCGAGCCCAACCTGGTGGAGATTGGCATCTTCAGTGCCATGTGGAGCGAGCACTGCTCCTACAAATCTTCCAAAAAGTATCTCAACGGCTTTCCCACCAAAGCCCCCTGGGTGATCCAAGGACCCGGAGAAAACGCCGGAGTCATCGACATCGGCGGCGGCATGGCGGCAGTCTTCAAGATGGAGAGCCACAACCACCCCAGCTACATCGAACCCTTTCAGGGAGCGGCGACGGGAGTCGGAGGCATTTTGCGGGATATCTTTACCATGGGTGCACGCCCCGTGGCCAATCTCAACTCCCTGCGCTTCGGCGACATCGACGGCGAGAGCGAGACGGCCAAATATCAGCGCCATCTGGTGCGAGGCGTCGTCGAAGGGATCGGCAGCTACGGCAACTGCATGGGCGTGCCCACCATCGGCGGGGAGATGAGCTTCGAGAGCTGCTACAACGGCAACATCCTGGTCAACGCCTTCAGCCTGGGGCTGGCCAAGAGCGACGAGATCTTCTACGGCAAAGCCGAAGGGATCGGCAACCCGGTCATCTACGTCGGCTCCAAAACCGGCCGCGACGGCCTGGGCGGGGCGGTGATGAGTAGCGACAGCTTCACCGAAGAGTCGAAAAAACTGCGCCCCACGGTGCAGGTGGGCGATCCCTTCACCGAAAAGCTGCTGCTTGAGGCCTGCTTGGAGCTTTTCAAGACCGACTACGTCGTAGGCATCCAGGATATGGGTGCGGCGGGGCTGACCTCCAGCGCCTTCGAGATGGCCGGTCGCAGCGGCAGCGGGATGGTGATGCACCTGGACAAGGTCCCCGCCAGAGAGGAGGGGATGACGCCTTACGAGTTCATGCTCAGCGAATCGCAGGAGCGGATGCTCATCTGCGCACGCAAAGGCAGCGAAGAGAAGATCATGGAGATCTTCGCCAAATGGGATCTCGACTGTGCCGTCATCGGCGAAGTGACCGACACGGGGCGTATGGAGCTCTTCTGGCACGGCGAGAAGGTCGCGGATATCCCCGTCGATCCGGTCAGCGAAGAGGCGCCGATCCTCGATCGACCCACCAAACGGCCCGCCTATCTGGACGAGATCGCCGGCGTGGGGCTGGAGGATCTGCCCAAGGTAGGCAATCAGGAGGCTTTCGAAAGGCTCTTTGCCTGCGACGAGGTGGTGGACAAGGCCTGGGTCTACGAGCAGTACGATTCGATGGTGCAGACCAACACCGAGAAACATCCGGGCAGCCTGGATGCCAGCGTGATTCGTATCAAAGAGACCGGCAAAGCCCTGGCGATGAGCTCGGATTGCAACCCCCGCTACTGCTACATCGACCCCTTCAAGGGAGCCGCCCTGGCGGTGCTCGAGAGCGGGCGCAACGTGGCCATGAGCGGGGCCAAACCCCTGGCGATCACCGACTGCCTCAATTTCGGCAATCCCGAAAACCCCGAGGTGATGTGGCAGTTCGCCCAGGCTTGCGAAGGGATCAAAGAGGCTTGCGCCCAGATGGAGACCCCCGTCGTCAGCGGCAACGTCTCGCTGTATAACGAAACCAACGGCGAGAGCGTCTTTCCCACTCCCGCCATCGCGATGGTCGGGCTCAACGACGATCAAAACCGCGTGCTGCGCAGCGAATTTCAGCGCCCCGGCGACGTGCTGGTCCTCGTGGGCGAAACCCGGGGGGCTTTCGGCGGGTCGCTCTACATGAAGGAGATGGCAGGCCGCATCGCCGGAAGTCTGGAGGCGATCGATTACGCCGCCGAAGCGCGGCTCTGGGAGCTGGTGATTCGAGCCAACGAAGCGGGGCTGCTCAGCGCGGCCAAAGACGTCAACGTCGGCGGCATCGCCGTCGCTCTGGCCAAGATGTCCGCACGCAGCGGCCTGGGAGCGTCGGTCTCGGTGGATCTGAGCGACGATCGCTGGATCTTCGACGAGACTCCGCACCGGGCGATCCTGGAGCTGGCTCCCGAAAAGCTTCAGGAGCTGGGCAAGCTGGCGATGGATCTGGGACTCAAGATCGAAGCGATCGGCGAAACGGGCACAGAGAGCCTGATCGTCAACGACGTGCAGATGCCCGTGGATCGATTGCGCGAA
>CAYUXG010000028.1:0-7928 GCA_964448735.1 uncultured Nitratifractor sp.
TCAAGTTCGCCGGCTACGGATTCAACAAATCCCACTCCGCGGCCTATGCGATGGTCACCTTCTACACCTCCTACCTCAAGTGCTACTATCCCACGGAGTTCATGGCGGCGCAGCTGACCCTGGAGAAGGACAATACCACCAAAGTGGTCCGCTACGTCGATGCAGTCAAGCATATGGGCATCGACCTGCTTCCCCCCGACGTCAATCGTTCCGATCTGGCCTTCATCGCCGACGAAATCGAAGGCAAACCGACGATTCTCTTCGGTCTGGGAGGGATCAAGGGGGCGGGGGATATCGCGATCCGTTCCATTTTGGAAGTTCGGGAGGAAGGTCCTTTCAAGGATTTGAGCGATTTTGTCTCCCGCATCGACACGGCCAAGGTCAACAAAAAAGTGATCGAAGCCTTCATCAAAGCCGGAGCCCTCGACGGTTTTGGCTACAGTCGCAAGGCGCTGTTGACCCAGATCGAAGCGATCATGGAGGCAGCCTCCAAAGCCGGACAGGCGAGGAAGATGGCGGAAAATTCCCTTTTCGGCGGCGGAGAGGAGATGACTCACGTGGAGTTGGAGCTTCAGCGGATGGAGGAGTTCGAGCCTTTGCAGATGTTGGAGTTCGAGAAGGAGACCCTGGGATTTTACGTTTCGGGTCACCCTCTGGACAAATACCGCGACGAACTGGCCAAGATCGACTACACGCTCAGCTCCGAGATCGACGAGCTCGCCGACGGGTCCCAGGCGCTTTTCATCGGCAAGATCGAAGAGATCACCGAAAAGATTTCCAAAAAAGGCAACAAATTCGGCATCGCCAACGTTATGGACCTGCACGGTAACATCGAGCTGATGCTCTTCGCCGACCGGCTCAAGGAGTTGGAGGAGGAGTACGACCTGAGCAAGCCCATCGCCTTCAAGGTCAAAGTGAGCAAAGACGGAGATTTCACCCGTTTCAACATCCTCAAGATCGAAACCCTCAAAGAGGCGCGCAAAGAGAAGGTCAAAGTCAAAAAAGAGGAGCGCCACACCGAAGCCCCCGAGGAGCAGCCTCCGCTGATTCTGGCGCTGGATCTGATGCCCGATCCCAAGATCGTCGAAGAGCTTTACTGCCTGGCAGAGCGCCACCCCGGTCCCCGCCCCCTGCAGCTGCAGATCCGCTCCAAGCTCGCCGACGTGCTTATCGAGTCCAAAATTCACGTCAGCCCCATGATCGTGGAGGAGGCCAAACGCTTAGGGATTTATCCGGTGGAGGAACTCAGCGCCTGAGGCTCTTCGGGAAAGCACACTCCGTTACACTCTTACCCATCATCGCTTTTGGAACTTCGGAAGTTCAGCTTTTTGACGCACAGTTTTCACGATCTTTTTCCCTTTATTTGTGTAATAGCGAAACATGCATAGAAAGTTGAAGAGTTGCATCTCTTTTCGCAACCTGTCGGAAGGGGAGGGGAGATATAATAATCCTATCCCAATTCCAATACAGGAGTGTGAATCCATGAGTACAAAACCTACGATCGTATGGTCGAAAATCGATGAAGCCCCCGCACTGGCGACCTATTCGCTGTTGCCGGTTGTCCGCAAGTTCGTCGGCAAAGCCGGTGTCGAGGTGCGCCTGAGCGACATCTCCCTCGCCGGGCGCGTTTTGGCGACCATGGGCAAGCAGGAGGATGAGCTGGCCAAGCTGGGTGAGCTGGTACACCGCCCCGAAGCCAACATCATCAAGCTCCCCAACATTTCTGCTTCGGTGACTCAGCTCAAAGAGTGCATCGCCGAGCTGCAGGAGCAGGGCTACGACATTCCCGACTATCCCGAGCATCCCGAAACCGACGAGGAGAAAGCGATCGCCGCCAAATACGCCGGTTGCCTCGGCTCCGCCGTCAACCCGGTCCTGCGCGAAGGCAACTCCGACCGCCGCTCTGCCCTGGCGGTCAAGCGCTATGCTCAGAAGCACCCCCATCGTCTCATGCCCTTCGAAGAGAATCCCAAGTGTCGCGTCGCTCACATGGACGGTGACGGAGATTTCTACGCAAACGAGCAGTCGGTGATCGTCTCCAAGGCTCAGACCGTCAAGATTCAGCTCAACGGCAAGACGATCAAAGAGATCGAAGCCGAGACCGATGAGGTGCTCGATGCGACCTTCATGTCGGCGAAGAAACTGCGGGACTTCTATGTCCAGACCATCCAGGAAGCCAAGGAGAAGGGTCTGATCTGGTCGCTGCACCTCAAGGCGACGATGATGAAGATCTCCGATCCGATCATGTTCGGCCACGCGGTGCAAGTCTTCTTCAAAGATGTCTTCGAAAAATATGCCGACGAGCTGGAGAAGATCGGCTTCAACCCCAACCAAGGACTGGGCGATCTCTACGACAAGCTCAAGAAATCCGACAAGGGCGAAGAGATCGAAGCGGCGATCAAAGAGGCGATCATCAACTCCGATCCCGCCCTGGCCATGAGCGACAGCGACAAACTCATCACCAACTTGGATGCTCCCAACCTGGTGATCGTCGACGCTTCCATGCCCGTCGTCATCCGTGAAGGGGGCAAGCAGTGGGACAAAGACGGCGCCGCACGCGAAACCCTGGCGGTCATCCCCGACAGCAGCTATGGCCGCTTCTACGAGGCGATGATGGAAGACTGCAAGAAAAACGGCCAGTTCGACGTCACCACTATGGGCCGCGTCTCCAACGTTGGGCTGATGGCTAAGAAGGCCGAAGAGTACGGTTCTCACCCCACCACCTTCGAAGTGGCCGAGGACGGCGTCATGCAGGTCGTGGACGAGAACGGTTTGGTCCTGATGGAGCATCAGGTCGAGAAGGGCGACATCTGGCGTCTGGTCCGGGCCAAGGACGAGGCGATCCGCGACTGGGTCCGCCTGGCCGTCGAGCGCGCACGGATCGAGGGAGTCCCCGCCGTCTTCTGGCTGGACGAGAAACGTGCCCACGATGCCAATATGATCAAGCTGGTCGAAAAATATCTCAAAGAGTACGACACCACCGGCCTGGAGCTGCCCATCATGGATGTGGAGACGGCCACCTACTTCACCAACGAGCGGGTGCGTGCGGGCAAAGATACGATCTCCGTGACCGGAAACGTGCTGCGGGATTACCTGACCGATATGTATCCGATCTTGGAGCTTGGCACTTCGGCCAAGATGCTCTCCATCGTTCCCCTGCTCGCCGGCGGCGGGCTCTTCGAAACCGGTGCGGGCGGATCGGCTCCCAAGCATGTGGAGCAGTTCCTCAAAGAGGGGCATCTGCGCTGGGATAGCCTGGGCGAGTTCCTGGCTCTGGCCGAGTCCCTACGGATGGAGTACATGAAATCCGAGGATGAGCGTATTGGCGTCGTTACCGAAGCTCTGGACAAAGCCAACGAAGGCTACCTGGAGAACGACAAGGCTCCCAGCCGCAAGTGCTGCGAGCCCGACAACAAGGCTTCCCATTACTGGGTCGCCCGCTACTGGGCCGAGGCTCTGAGCACCCAGACCGTCGACAAGGAATTGGCCGAGACCTTCACTCCCGTCGCCGACGCACTGGCCAAGAACGAAGAGAAGATTCTCTCCGAGATGCTCGAGGCGGAAGGCAAGGCCCAGGATATCGGCGGATACTATCATCCCGACGAAGCACGTGCCGAAGCGGCGATGCGTCCGAGCAAGACTTTCAACGAAATTATCGACAATCTCTAAGTCGATCCTTCGGAAAGAGGGTGGATGTTGCCACCCTGTTTCCAAAAATGTGTTATAAATGAAAGAGTTCACGGACCTTTTGCGGCCCGAAGATCGCAAAGCATAATTGAGAAGTGCCTTTCTGAGTTATGTTTTGCCGGGTTGTCGCGAAGGGTACCGACCAAAGGAGTGCAATGAAACGAGGAAAGAAAGTCAGTATCATCGGCGCCGGAAACGTAGGCGCCACCGTCGCCTATTCATTGGCGATGAAGGGGACGTGCCACGAAGTGATGCTTCGCGACCGTGCTCCCGAGATCGCCAAAGGCAAAGCTCTGGATATGTCCCAGGCGGCCAATGCCGCACGCCAGCACACCCTGGTCAGCGTAGCCGAGCAGGCTTCCGACATGGCCGGAAGCGACGTGGTGGTCATCACCGCCGGCTCTCCCCGCAAGCCGGGAATGAGCCGGGACGATCTATTGATGATCAATGCGGAGATCACGAAAGAGGTGGTGCTTGACGTCAAAGAGCATGCCCCCGATTCGATCATCATTATGGTCTCCAACCCCCTGGACGTCATGACCTACGTCGCCCTCAAAGAGAGCGGCTTTCCCAAGGAGCGGGTCGTCGGCATGGCGGGCATTCTCGATAGCGCCCGAATGGCCCATTTCATCTATGAAAAGATCGGCTACGGAGCGGGGCAGATCCGGGCTTCGGTCATGGGGGGCCACGGAGACGACATGGTGCCTCTGCCCAAATTCTCCACTGTAGCCGGCGTGCCCTTGACCGATATCCTCAGCGAAGAGGAGATCGTGGACGTGGTGGAGCGCACCAAGCACGGGGGAGCGGAGATCGTAGGTTACCTCAAAACCGGCTCGGCCTACTACGCTCCCGCCAAGGCGACGGCACTGATGGTGGAGGCGATCCTCAAAGACACCAAGCAGATTCACCCCTGCGCTGTCTATCTCGACGGCCACTATGGTTACCGGGACGTGGTTTCCGGCGTCCCCGTCGCCCTGGGGGCCAACGGGGTGGAAAAGGTCTTCGACATCAGCCTGAGCGAAGGGCAGAAACGCAAGTTCGCCAAAAGCGTCTCTTCGGTCCGCTCGATGATCAACGTGCTCAAAGAGCACAAGTTCTTCAGCAACCCCGAAGACAATCTCATCACAGAATAAAGGATACCCATGAGAGAAATAGCATACGACGACGTGGTCAAATCGGTCAAAGCGATGGTGATGCACACCGCTTCCCATCTTCCCGAAGATGCCCTCAAGGCGATCGAAAAAGCCTACGAAGAGGAGAAGAGCCCCGTCGCCAAATCGGTGCTCAAGCAGATCCTCGACAATGCGGAGCTCGCCCGTGAAGAGGACCGGCCTCTCTGCCAGGATACGGGGCTGGCGGTCTACTTCATCAACGTGGGCCAGGATGTACACGTCGTAGGGGGCACCCTGCGCGACGCGATCAACGAGGCGACCGAGCAGGCATACAAAGAGGGCTTCCTCCGGGCGAGCACCTGCGACTGCTTCGACCGGCACAATCTCAAAGACGAAGTGGGCTACAACCTTCCCGCGATCATCCATTTCGATCTCGTCCCCGGAGACAAGATCGAGATCGAATATGCGGCCAAGGGGGGCGGAAGCGAAAACGTCTCCCGTGCGACGGTCCTGGCTCCCGCTCAGGGAAAAGAGGGGATCCTCAACTTCGTCAAGCAGGTCATCAGCGACGCGGGCCCCAACCCCTGTCCTCCGATCATCGTGGGCGTGGGAATCGGCGGCACCTTCGAAAAGGCGGCGATTTCGAGCAAGCATGCGCTCTTCCGCGAAGCGGGTGCCCCCAACCCCGATCCCTCCGTCGCCGAATTTGAAAAGGAGATCCTCTACGAGCTCAACAAACTCGGCATCGGTGCCATGGGTATGGGAGGGACGCAGACCGTTCTGGCCGTGCATATCGAGAAAAACCCCTGCCACATCGCTTCGCTGCCCGTGAGCGTCAACGTCCAGTGCCACAGCAGCCGCCACAGCCACATCACCCTTTAAGGAGGCATCATGAGCCAGGTACATTATCTTACGACACCCCTGAATGACGAAGATGTTTGCAATCTCCGTGCGGGAGACATCGTCTATCTCAACGGCATCATCTTTACGGCGCGCGACGCGGCCCACAAGCGGCTGGTCGATCTGATCGACAACGGGGAGGAGCTTCCCTTCCAGCTCGACGGTGCGGTCATCTACTTCGTCGGGCCCACTCCTCCCAAGCCCGGTGAACCCATCGGCAGCGCCGGTCCCACCACCAGCTACAGGATGGACAGCTACTCTCCCATTCTCATCAAGCACGGTCTCAAAGGGATGATCGGCAAAGGCAAGCGCAACCAGGATGTCAAAGACGCTTGCCAAGAGTACAAGGCGGTCTATTTCGGAGCCACCGGCGGAGCCGGAGCGCTGATCGCCAAGTCGATCAAAGAGGCGGAAGTGATCGCCTACGAAGAGCTCGGACCCGAGGCGATCCGGATGCTCCGTGTCGAAAACTTCCCCGTCACCGTCATCAACGACTGCTACGGCAACGACCTTTACGAAATGGGCCGAGCCGAGTATGAAGTGAAGGATTGAGCGAAGCTAAATCCTTCGTTAGCGATATATTCGTATATTGGAGAGTGGGAAGAGTCATATGCAATTCCCAATCTCCAAATAGACCAATAACCAATCCACCAATCCCTCTCTATCGTGTAATATCTAAACACTCTTGCCGTTTCTTCTCCCGCACCTACACAATTCATCCTCCTTTGCACCAATTCACTCTATAATGATAGGACTTCAACGCAAAAGGAGAATATCGTGAATATTCATGAGTATCAGGCGAAGGAGATCTTCCAGAAATATGGAGTGCCTACGCCCCGCGGACGTGTGGCCTTCACCGTCGACGAAGCGGTCGAAGCCGCCAAAGAGCTGGGAGGTAAACTCTGGGTGGTCAAAGCCCAGATCCATGCCGGAGGCCGGGGCCTCGGAGGCGGGGTCAAGCTGGCCAAGTCGATCGACGAGGTTCGGGAGTTGGCCGATCAGATCCTGGGGATGACCCTGGTGACCCATCAGACGGGTCCCGAAGGAAAAGTAGTCCACAAGGTCTACATCGAAGAGGGTGCAGATATCCAGAAGGAATTTTATCTGGGGATGCTGCTTGACCGTGCCGCCGAGATGCCTGTGATGATGGCATCCACCGAGGGAGGGATGGAGATCGAGAAGGTCGCCGCCGAGACGCCCGAAAAGATCGTCAAGGTCAACATCGACCCCACCGTCGGTTTCCAGGGCTTCCACGGCCGCAAACTCGCCTTCGGCCTGGGTCTTCCCAAAGAGGAGATCGGTACCTTCATCAAGTTCGCCAAGGCACTTTATGAAGTCTATATGGACAACGATGCGGAGATGATCGAAATCAACCCCCTCATCAAAACGGGCGAGGGAAAATTCCTGGCTCTGGATGCGAAGATGGGCTTCGACGACAATGCCCTCTATCGCCATCCCAACATCTCCGAGATGCGGGATCTGGAAGAGGAGGAGCCCACCGAGCTCGAAGCCAAACAGCACGGTCTGAGCTACATCAAACTCGACGGCAACGTCGGCTGTATGGTCAACGGCGCGGGCCTGGCGATGGCGACGATGGACATCATCAAGCATGAAGGGGGCGAGCCTGCCAACTTCCTCGACGTGGGAGGCGGAGCCAACCCTGAGACCGTCGCCAAAGGGTTCGAAATTATCCTCCAGGACCCCAACGTCAAAGCGATCTTTGTCAACATCTTCGGAGGGATCGTCCGCTGCGACCGCGTCGCCAACGGGATCCTCGAAGCGACCAAAATCACCGACGTGAGCGTGCCCGTCGTCGTTCGCCTCGACGGAACGAATGCCGCCGAAGCCGCCGAGATCCTGAAAAACGCCAACATCGAAAACATCATTGCCGCAGAAAATCTTGCCGACGGTGCCCGCAAGTCCGTCGCCGCGGCGAAAGGAGAGCTCTAATGTCCATTCTCGTCAACAAAGATACCAAAGTCATCGTTCAGGGATTTACCGGAAAAGAGGGAACCTTCCACGCTTCTCAGTGTCTGGACTACGGGACGCAGATCGTCGGGGGTGTCACTCCCGGCAAAGGAGGACAGGAGCATTTGGGCAAGCCGGTCTTCAACACGGTCGAAGAGGCGGTTGCCACGACCGGTGCGACAGTGAGCATGATCTTCGTGCCTCCCGCATTCGTCTCCGATGCGGTGATGGAAGCGGCCGATGCGGGGATCGAGCTGGCAG
>CAYUXG010000029.1:0-7809 GCA_964448735.1 uncultured Nitratifractor sp.
ACGGAGGAGATCGCTCCCGCCACGGAACAGGTGGAGGAGCCCCTTCTCTCCACAGAGACTGCTCCCGCCGTCGAGGAGAAAACGACAACCGCGAAGGAAGAAGCTCTGCCGGAGGAAGACCTGATCGAATTACTGCTACAGGAGGAGCAGCAACCTTCACCGAAAGCCGGTGAAGAGGAAGAAGCTGCGTTCGAAGCGGAAGAGCCGCTGCTTCCTGAAAAGGAAGAGATGAAAGAGACCCCCACTCCTCTATCCGAAAAGGCAGAGCCGGAAAAAGAGGAAGAGGGCGAACTCATCGAACTGCTACTTCAGGAAGAGACGCAGGCAGAAAGCGGTGAGATAGAAGCTCCGAGCGAAACAGAGGAGTCTGCGCTTTCAAGAGTCGAAAAAGAGGAACATGAAAAGACCCCTGCCTCTTCCGAAGAGATGCAACCTAAAGAAAGAGCAGGTGAGGAAGAAGAAAATGAGTTGATCGATCTCCTGCTCCGGGAAGAAGAGCCGGTCTCGGAAATGGACAAAGAACAAGCCGAATCTGAAAGCAAAACCGAAAAACCTCAACTTCCGGAAGTCAGCGAAGAGAAACTTTCACAGGAAGAGAAAAGTACCGCCAATCTGGAAAAAGAGGAGCTTGCACTTCTCTCCGAATCGGAAGAGAAAGGAGAGGCGAAAGCAGAAGAGGAAACTCTGGATTTTCTCAAAGAAATCGATGAGGAGATCGGAGAGAAGCCTGTGATGCCCAGAGAAACAGAGCTTGCAGAAATAAGTGAAGAATCCAAGGCTCCCTCCGGGGTCTCCACCCCTCCCCATTGGGCAGTCACCCTCGAAAACTTCCATCCTGACCTGAGTCAAAATGCGGCACGCATCGAATTGACGGAAGAGGAGTACAAAGATCTGCTTCACGGCTTCATCGAAGACAGCCGGCACTTGAGAGAAGAGCTCGAATCGGAGGAGGAATCGGTACGACATCGGGCACTTGCCACTTTGAAAGATGCAACGATCCTTTTGCATCTTCAACCGCTACCTGAATTTTTGCAGGACCTTGAACACGCTTCCGATCCCGAACGTCGTTCGATGATCGAAAATTTCTACCGCTCTCTCCAAAAGCTTGAAAAAGCGGTCCCAGAGGAAGCTCCGACCGCTCCGAAAGAAAAAGAGGAAGCTCATCCTATTCTCGAAACTCCTCAGGAAGAGAAGTCGCCTGCCGAATCGACACCCCCGGAACAGCCTCCCCTGGAGGAAGCAGTGGAAAGTTCTGTCGAAACTCCCACTCCCTCAGAGGAAGAAACGGCTACGGCCATGCCCGAGAAAACCGGCGGTGATTTTTTGCAAGGCGTCGAAATCGTACCCATCGAATTCAGTCTGAAGATCGCCTCTGAAGAGCTCAATCTCCCGGAAGATCTCGTCCTGGAATTCATCCACGATTTTGCCACCCAGGGCCACGAGTACCTGCCGGTCTTGATCGAGGCCTATGAAAACGGCGATCTGGACAAACTCCAGAAAACCGCCCATATGCTCAAGGGAGCCGCCAGCAATCTTCGGATCGAGCCGATGGTGGAGAATCTCTACGAACTTCAATTCGATCAAGATATCAGCCGCGCACCCAAACGCATCCGTCTCTTCGCCGGGCAATTGATGAGCCTGGATCATTACCTCGAGCAGCTCGATGAAAGCCAAAAGGGTTAATCATGAACATTCGTAGCAAACTGAAAATCATCGCGATCGTTCCTGCGGGAATTCTCTTGGTTCTTTCCAGTTACTTTTTCTACAACTCCTACCTCCAAATGGAAAGGGCCAAAGCCTTCAGCGATGCCTTGAACAACAACCAGTACATCGAAAAATCTCTCGTAGAGCTGGGCAAAGAGAGAGGAATCAGCGCACTCTACCTCGCTACCGGGAAAAAAGATCTTCTTGCCCTCCTGAACAAACAACGCAAAAAGACCGACGCCACGGTTTCCGCCCTGAAAAGTCATCTCAGAACTTCCGGATCCACTTTTCTGGGTTCCTATCTACCGGTAGAGAAACTCGACTCTTCTCTCTATCGTAAGATGATGACGGCCCTCCAAAAGCTTCCCGAGACGCGTAAAGCCGTGGATGCCCGCTCCGGAAGCTTCGACGATTTGATTCTTAAGCAGTACTCTGAAGACATGGCTTCTTCGCTCCTCGAGAGTCTGCAAGAACCCTCCAAGTTTGTTCTGAGCCCCCGTCTTACCGAACTAAGCTCGATCCTCGGCCAACTCTATGTTAGCCAGGAGTACACGGGCCGCACCCGGGACTATGTCGCCTACTATCTGGAGAAAAAGAGCCCCTTGGATGCAGAAAAATTAGGCCGCATGAACCGCTTTTTCTCTCGATCTACGCTCTTCGATCCAACGCTCATCGCAGACCGGGATTTCCGAATCCAAGCACAGAAGATCTATGACACCCCCCGTGCCAAGCGTTTGCGCAGCGACATCTCTCACACCCTCGCTCAAATCATCCAGGAAGCCCCCCAAGGTAACTACAGCATCGGAGCGATCGATTGGTTCACTCTCGCCACCCGTCAAATCCTCCTTTACCAAAAGATCGAAGCACAGTTCAACTCCCAGGGAATTCAAGAAGCCGAAAAACTTCTGCATCACAACAGCACCGTAATGATGATCTCCGCCCTTCTCGTTTTGCTGGCTCTCTTTATTCTTTTCCTCGGTTATCGAGTCGCTTCCGAGCTCGGACACAGTATTCATGCGTTGCACGATACGGTCAAACACTCGATCCAGCAATTCACCGCTGACAAGGAAGAGTACGAAGAGCTCAATGATCGCCTGGAGCATCTCGACCTGGAGACAAGCGAGGGGGTCGAAGAGGCCTATGCAATCCTTGAATCTCTCGTTCAACATGCCGTAGATACTTCTTCAGAGAAAAAGTCCAAGAATGAGGAGAAGGATGAAGCACAAGCCCTCTTCCTAGCCAACATGTCCCATGAGATCCGAACCCCGATGAATGGAATCATCGGCTTTACCGAACTTCTCAAAAGCACTCCTCTCAATGATGTACAGAAGGAGTACACCTCCGTCATCGAAAAGAGTTCCCAAAATCTACTGCGCATCATCAATAACGTCCTCGACATTTCCAAAGTCGAAAGCCGTGAAGTCGAGTTGGAGCATGTCACCTTCGACAGCCACGAGGTTTTCGATGCGACAATCGAAAGTATGGGAGTGCCCGCTGCGGAAAAAGGACTCGACCTGAACTGCTTCATCGACCCGACGATCAGCCCAAAACTCAAAGGGGATCCCGAGAAGCTCAAAAAAACCTTAACGAACCTGATCGGCAATGCTATCAAATTCACCGACCGGGGTGGAGAGGTGGATGTGGAGATTCAGAAACGGGGGAGTGGCAAAAAGGGATCGACACTTCTGGAATTTGCCGTTCGAGATACGGGACTGGGAATGAGCCCGGAACAGATTCAAAAGATTTTCCAACCCTTCTCCCACGGCGATGCGGATATTACACGAAGATACGGAGGTATGGGTCTGGGACTCACCCTCGCAAAGGAGTACATCGAACTCATGGGAGGGGAACTGGAGATCGAGAGTGAAAAAGGAGCAGGCAGCACTTTCCGTTTCACCGTTCCTCTAGAAGAGTTCCCCAATGAGGGCAGCGACTTCAAAAACGCTTTTGACAACCTTCGACTCTGCCGTGTCCTTAAGGCAGAGAGCAGACTTCATGACTACCTGGACCGATATGCACAGTATTTAGGAATGCAGTTTATCGATGTTTCAACGCCTGTGGAAATCATGCAGAACCTGGAGGAGAAGCGCTGCTCCCATGCCCTCTTCGACTACGAAAACTCCCCGGAGAACCTTCGAAATTCCATTGAAAATCTAGAGAGAAAAAATCTCATTTTACTCTGCCGTTTCAATGCGGACAAGGAACTTGAAAGCTACGGGATCCCGAGTGAAAGAATCGTTCACAAGCCGCTAACGTACCAGAAACTCATTGCATTGCTCCAAGAGCTTGCGGAATTTGACCACAAAGAGAAACAAAAGAAACGAACAATTCGATTTCCTACCCGATTCCATGGGAAAATCCTGGTGGCTGAAGACAATGTCATCAATCAAAAGCTCGTCAAGAAAATTCTAGAAGGCCTAGGAATGGATGTAGAAGTCGTTCCCAATGGCGAACAGGCAGTCGAAGCTAGGGAAAAGCAGAAATACGATTTGATCTTTATGGACATCCAGATGCCGGTTATGGACGGTGTGGAAGCAACCCACAGGATTCTCGATTATGAAAAAAAAGAGAATAAAACCCATGTCCCCATCGTAGCACTAACGGCCAACGCTCTCAAAGGAGACCGAGAGCGTTTCCTCTCCGAAGGGATGGATGAATACATCTCCAAACCGATCGAAATGTCGGAACTCATCTACATCCTCAACAAATTTCTGCATGATCGTGCAGAGGTTGCCCCTATAGAAGAAGAGGAAGAGGCAGCAGATGATCTTTCAACGACGAAAGCAAAGCCGGAGACTCCGGAAGAGGAGGTAACGAAACAGACCCTTGAAAAGGAAGAAAAATCGTCCGAGGGGGCAGAGATTGTAATCGCGAAAAATCTACCTTTTAGTCGCAAGCTTCTAGCCCGTCTTTTGGATAGCCTGGGATATGACTATACCGTAGCCGAAAGCCCCGAACGTACGGAGGCTGCCGTCGCTTCTCCTCTCTGCCGCATCCTCTTCGCCGATGAGAGTATGCTTTCCCGGCACCTCTTGGAGGAGTTGAAAAGCAGAGGAATTACCTTGGTCTTTACCAGTGAACCGGAAGCGAAAGATCGCCTGGAGGGGATCTCCTACAAAATTTACGAGGGAAAAATGACCAAAGAGAACTTCGATAAATTTATCAAAGATATCAAAGGGAAACAATGAGCTTAAAAGTCTTAGTTGTCGATGACGACTTCATCAATAGAAAACTCATCCAAGCCCTGCTGAAGCGTCATCCCGACGTGGTAGGGGAAGTACTGGAAGCAGAAAATGGATCCGATGCCCTGGCAGTCCTGCGGGATCACAAGGACATCGATCTGATTCTTCTCGATATCCTGATGCCGGTGCTCGACGGCAAAGAGTTCCTCAAAATCTTCCGCTCCGAGCCCGCCAACAGCAGGATTCCGGTGATCGTTCTCTCCACCGACGACACTCAAAAAAGCCAGGTACTCAATCTGGGAGCCGAAGACTTCATCATCAAACCGATCCACGAAGAGAAGCTCATGGAGCGTATCCGTCACTGGACCCAAGAGCTTTAATATCCCCGAACACACTTTGTGAGGGAAATACCTCCACGGCAAGGGCTCTTAGAGCAGAGCCTCTTTGAGGACCTCTTCAATCCGTTCTACTGGAATGATTTTTACGTGTTCCGTGACCTCCCTAGGCAAATCTTCTAGATCCCGCTCGTAGTTTTTCCGAGGGATCAGTGCCCGAGTCACTCCTGCCTTGTAGGCAGCGATCAGTTTCTCCTTAAGTCCTCCAATGGGGAGGACTTTGCCCGTCAGTGTCAGTTCTCCCGTCATCGCCAGCTTGTTGTCCACTTTCCGCTCGCTGTAGATCGAGGCGATGGCGGTCGCCATCGTGATCCCCGCGCTGGGACCGTCCTTGGGAGTGGCTCCCTCGGGCACATGCAGGTGTAGGTCGTAGCGTTTGTAGACTTCGCTGGGATCCGGTACGATTCCCTCCTCTTTTTCTTTGGCCGTCCGGGGGATGATTTTCGAGGGGATTTTCACTTTCCCCTCGTCGATAAGGATCTTCACCACGCTGTGGGCGATCCGTGCCGACTCTTTCATCACGTCCCCGAGGCTTCCGGTGAGCTGCATCAGCCCCTTGCCCTTGATCCGAATCGCTTCGACCGTCAGTACGTCGCCTCCCACGGAGGTCCAGGCGAGCCCGTTGACCACTCCGACCTGGGGAGCCTCTTCGATGACGGAAAACTCAAAGACCTTCTTCCCGGCAAATTTCGGCAGATTTTTCGCATTGACCCGCACATGATCGACGGAGGGATCTTCGAGGATTTTCCGG
This sequence comes from uncultured Nitratifractor sp., assembly GCA_964448735.1. Classification (GTDB taxonomy): domain Bacteria; phylum Campylobacterota; class Campylobacteria; order Campylobacterales; family Sulfurovaceae; genus Nitratifractor. The sequence goes on from CAYUXG010000029.1 coordinate 6,033, forward strand.
GCAGCTTTACGCATCAGCGCTGCAATCTTCCTCCGCAAATTCCTCACTCCGGGCTCCCGAGTGTATTCGTCGATCAGCAGACGCAAAGCGCGACTCGAAATACTGAATTCATCGGGGCGCAACGCATGTTTTTTCAGCTCCTGAGGAATCAAGTAGCGCCGGGCAATCTCGAACTTCTCTTCGGGAGTGTAACTATTGACGACGATGATCTCCATCCGGTCCCGCAGAGGGGCAGGGATGTAGCCCAGGTCGTTGGCCGTGGCGATGAAGATCGCCCGACTCAAATCGATGTGGAAGTTAAGGTAGTAGTCCCGGTAGTGAGTATTTTGCTCCGGATCGAGAATCTCTAGGAGTGCCGCCGTGGGATCGCCGCGCTGAGTGCGCCCTACTTTGTCGATCTCGTCGAGCACCATCACCGGGTCCATCGTCTTGGCTTCGATCAGCCCCTGCACGATCCTTCCGGGCATCGCCCCGACGTAGGTGCGCCGATGCCCCCGCAACTCGTTCACATCCTCCAGACCTCCTAGGGCAATCCGCACCAGGGGCCGATCCAGGGCTTTTGCGATAGAGTTGGCCAGAGAGGTTTTTCCCACACCCGGAGGTCCGGCGAAGCAGAGAATCACCCCCTTGCTCTCGCTCTCTTTTTTGCCTCGCAGCTGGGCCAGCTCCCGCACGGAGAAATACTCTACGATCCGCTCTTTGGGTTTTTCCAAAGAGTAATGATCTTCATCGAGTTTCTGCGCCACTTTTTTCACGTCGAGCGTACTTTTGCTGTAGACGCCGAAAGGGATCTCGAAGACCCACTCCAGATAATTCTGCAGCACCACCGCATCGGCGCTATCGGGATGCATCCGCGCCAGCCGGTCGAGCTGCTTGCGGATCTCTTTGTAGGCATCTTCTTGAAGGTTGGGCTTGAGCTCTTCGAGTTTCTCCCGAAACGCGGCGATCTCCTCTTCCCTCTGGGTATCGACCCCCAGCTCCTTCTGAATCTCTTTGAGCTGCTCCTTGAGGAAGTACTCTTTGTTGGTCTGCTCGATCTTGTTGTGGACCTTGGAGCTGATCTCCCGCTGGACCTTCAGTGCTTCGATCTGGTCGGCGATGATATTGATGATCCCAAGCAGACGCTCTTCGATACTCTCCTCGGTGTAGAGTTCGTAGGCTTTCTCCTTCTTCAGCGGGAGCATCGAAGAGACCAGATCGGCGATGCGGTGAGGCTCGTCGTTCTCTTCGATCGTCTTGACCAGGTCGGCGGGGATGGAGCTGTTGAGCTGGCTCAGTTGCCGGATGCGCTCTCTAAGCATATTGAGCAGTGCATCGACTTTGAGCTGGTTGTAGCTGTCGTTTTCGACGATCTCCACCATCGCCTGGAGAGGGTGTTCTCCCTCCTTCTCCACGGCCCTCCCCCGGGCCAGCCCTTGGAAGAGGATCTTCACCCGTCCGTCGGGCATATGGACTTTGCGCATGATGCTTCCCACGACACCGGTCTTGTAGATCGCATCGTAGCTTCGCTCTCCTTCGTGTCCCGGTCGCGTCGTCGCTACGAAGAGCAGCGAATTGTTCTCCATCGCCATGGTCGCCGCATCGATATCCTCCTGCGAACCGAGAAAAATCGGACTGATCATAAAGGGATAGAAGAAGAGTTCATCCTCCACCACGACGGGTAGGACGGTAGGAAATTTGTCATAATCACTCAATTGCATCTTGGATTCCTTTTGTATGGAAAATCATCTTAAATTTTTTTTAAGAATATACAGGAAGAGAGGAAAATTGTCAAGAG
>CAYUXG010000030.1:0-4337 GCA_964448735.1 uncultured Nitratifractor sp.
TCGTCATCCGGGAGACAGCTCGGAAATACCAGCACACTCTCGCCGAACTGACGGTGTGGGAGAAGAGGTAGGAGGACTTTACCCTCCGGCGGGAATCCCGAAGATCACGACCGAGAGAGCCATGGAAGCGACGAGGCTGAAGCCGAAAAATTTCGCTAGTCGCATGGGAATATCCCGGTGCATCAAGGCCGTCAATGCGGCGACGGAGCTTTGCAGAGCGTAATAGATCGCAAAGGCTTTGGAGGCGTAGACGATCACTTCGAAGATGTTGGAGGTCCAGACGATCAGCAGGCCGCCGGCGGCAATGACGCTGTAGGCAAGGCCCGTAGAGATGCGTTTGCGGCTGAGCTCGTTGATGAGGCCGCTGCCTCCCTGGGCGTCGGCGACGGCGGCGTCGAACTGGGCGATGAGTGCCAGAGAGACGAGCATGATGGGCAGAATCGTCGCGACGTGGCGGCTGAGGACGACGATGGCGGTATCCTGCCCGGTTTTGGGCAGGGGGTAGTTGAAGTAGTAGAGCATCAGGCCGATATAGAGGATGTAGATTCCCCCGCTGATCCACTGGGCGTAGCGCATGGTGCGGATGCGAAGCTTCGGGGGGAACTTCTCCCCGAGGTAACGGGAAGTCTCAAATCCCTGTACGACGATGAGCATCCCCAGAACCATTTGCATTTCGTGCCATCCGGGTTGATGGAGCTGAGGAGGCAGATGCCAGAGGCCCTGCTGCCACGCTTCGAAGTTGCCGAAGATCAGCCCGGCGAGCAGTCCCGCGATGATGCCGAGCTTGACCCCTTCGAAGTTGCCCAGGAAGTTGAACCCCCGGTGGCGGCCGTAGACGGCGATGAAGATCAGCACGGCGGTGGTGATGCTCTTGGCAAGAAGAGGATCGACCATGTTGACCCCGCGCAGCAGGAAGCTGCCAAAGAGACTCAGATAGTAGGTGACTGAAACGATGTAGGCAAAAGCCAGGGCCCATTGGGAGAGCTGCTCCAGCGTCCAGGCGGAGCGGTGGAGGGTGCCCGCTGCCAGTTTGGGTTCGACCCAGCGGATGTTGAAGCGGATCGCCGCTCCGATGAGATAGGCGAGCACGACGAGGAAGGTCATGGCGACCACCGCCAGCCTGCCCACGCTCATCTGCAAAATCGGCGCGATGACGAGAAAGCCGCTTCCGATGATGGAGGCCAGGGGGATGACCGTGGCGGCCCACCAGGAGCTCTTCTCGATCGGCTTGGAAAGAAGCAGCAGCGTGGCGACCAGCGTCGTCGCGATGACGATGATATTCGGAAGTAGATCTGGACCATGCATCGACAATCCTTTGCGAATCGGATAGGCCATTATACCGTGCCATTTGCACGCACATGATAGAATCATGCCATGAAACGCACCAAAGAACGTTTGCAAAAAGCAGCCCAGCGCGCGGCCGCCAATCCGGTACTGCGTCGAAGCGCGCGCTCTCTCAAGCCCGAAGCCACGCTCTGGGGGATGGCGGGGACGATTCTCTTTTTTATCCTGCCGGAAGTCGTGGGCTTTCTCTGGGGAAGCGAAATCACCGCCTGGGCACACCGCAAGATGCTCGAAGAGCCCGATGCGATGGGGCGCAAAGTTTATTGGCTGATAGAGAAACTTTTCGAAGACGGGGGCAGTTGGGTCAATCTGGGCATCGGCGTCGCGATCCTGGGATGGCTGATCTGGGAGCGCTGGTTCAAAGCACCCTCGGCGTAGAGCGCTGCCGCGTCAGGGATTCAATCGCTTTTTGAGCTCTTCGTAGATCCGGCCGTAAAAGGGCGTCGGCGTACCCAGGCGCGAACCTTCACGCACCACGTGCCCCACCAGGGATTCGAGTTCGGGAGTTTTGCCCCGTTCGAAATCGAGCTGCATGGAGGTTTTGGCTCCGGGGAGCACTTTGGCCGCCTGGGTGAGGGTCTGCTCCCGCTCCTTCTCTCCCAAGGGGATGCCGCGGGCTTGTGCCAGGGCGAGGAGTTCGTCCAGGAGGGTGCGAAGCTCATCTCCGTGCTCGGAGGCAATTTGGTCCATGGGCTGATCGTAGAGGGAAGTCAAAGCGGCCATAGGAGAGATGAAGAGGAACTTTTTCCACGCTTCAAACTCGATCTGCTCCGTAGGTTTGTGGCGCAATCCGGCCGCATCGAAGAGTTCGATGATCGCGGCGTAATCGCGGGGGTTGAAGTCGGGACGGCCCCAGCAGAGGCGGAAAATCGCCCCCTTTTTTCGGATGACGCCGGGTTCGAGGATATTGGAGAGGATGTAGATGCAGCCTTGCAAGACGTCGGCCTGGGGATAGCGCCGATGAAGGATTCGGTCGTGATCGACTCCATTGAGCAGAGGCAAAAGCACCGTATTTTCGTCGATATTTTTTGATATGAGCTCAAGGCTCTCCTCCAGCGCCGTGCTCTTGACGGCGACGAGGATCAGGTCGAATCTTCCCAGATCGTCGGGACGGTCGGTCGCATGGGCAGGATGGACCGTAGAACGCTCCTCATCCTCGAGGATCTGCAATCCTTCGTTTCGGATCGCTTCCAGATGCGCACCCCGGGCGATCATCGTCACCTCCGCCTCGGTATGCCGGATCAGTTGTGCTCCCACATAGCCGCCGACTCCGCCGCTTCCCAAGATCATCACGCGCATTGCTCGCCTCCTCTTTTTTCGTTATCATATCCCAAAAGCTTGGAGAAGCCCGATGGAGTTCGACTTTTTGACCCTTTTTCTTCTTTTTTTGGCCGGGGGTTTTGCCGGTTTCGTCGACTCCATCGCCGGAGGAGGGGGGATCATCACCCTCCCGGCGCTGCTGGCCGCCGGGATCCCGCCCCATCAGGCTCTGGCGACGAACAAGCTCCAGAGCAGTTTCGGCAGCTTCACCGCGGCGATGAACTACTCCCGCCTGGGGCTGATGAACCCTGAAGAGTTGCTTCTGGGCGTGCTCTTCACGCTCTTGGGCGCGGCGGCGGGGGCGACGGTAGTGCAGTGGTTCCCCGCCGATTCGCTCGAATCGCTCATCATCGTCATGCTTGTCATCATCTTCATCTACACGGCGCTGACGCCCAAGCTGGGCCTTCATCCCCGGCCCCATCGGATTCCCCACGCGCTGTTTTATACGCTTTTTGGGCTCTTGATCGGCTTTTACGACGGCTTTTTCGGCCCCGGGACCGGGAGTTTCTGGACCATGTCCCTGGTGCTGCTGCTCGGGCTCGATCTCAAAGCCGCCACCGCCCAGACCAAACTCTTCAACTTCACCAGCAACATCGTCTCCCTGGCGGTCTTTCTCTATGCGGGATTGGTGATTTGGAGCGTGGGGCTCGCCATGGGGGCGGGGCAGATCGCCGGTGCCTTCCTCGGCTCGACGCTGGTGCACCGACGGGAGGTGAAGTTTATCCGGGTTTTCTTTCTGATCGTCGTGGCGGCGACGATTCTGAAGTTGATTTTTTTCTGATTCGATTGGAAAAACTTCCGATCTCTTCGTTTTTATGTTAGAATCACTGTGTCATTTGCCAAACCCATCGCGAGGTGGGGACGGAAAGCCATGGGTCTCTCGTAGATCGCCAGGTTGCCTCTTCGAAGTGTCGGGAAGAGTAAAAATCCGACATTGTGAACTGCAATCAACTCGCTTTCTTTTCCCCCTAAAACAGATGATTTGGTCTGATCACAAAGTAGACGAGAGTTTCACTTCTCGAAACATTTAGGAGCAAATCTATGAGATTTATTACAGTGATTATCGACACCATCCTGGTCTTTTTCATCGCCAAACTCTCTTTCGATATGTTGGCAGGGAAGGAGAGTCTCTTTGTTTTGGATGCCGCTCCCGCCGGCGTCGTTTTCATCTACGCCATCGGATACTTTCTGGTGATGGATATCAACCGCCAAGCCACGGCAATGTATCGGACACTCGTAGGGAGCTTCGTCGTCCTTGCGATGATCATCCACGGAACGACGATCAGCTTTTTCCTGGACGGTGCGGCGGTATGGAAATCGATCGCCCTGATCATCGCGGGTGTCACGCTCTTTAGCACGCAATACGTCACAAAAAAGGTCGGAGAGTATATCGACTGATCCGGGGGGTCCATACCCGGGGTTTTTGAGCATAGCGTCTGCAGCTTTCCCTATTTTTCTCTACTTCATATCGTAAGCGAACTCCGCCAATCCTTCGAGAAAGTCGTGAAGCCATGCATCGGGGCAGGGGCGGTATTTTGGGTGTTCGGCGGAGCGGAAAAGATCCCGCAGCTGTGAAGGGCTCAACTCCCGCTCTCCCAGTGCAAAAATCGCCTCCAGGTCCATCTCTTTGAGTTGCAGGGCGATGCGGAGCTTTTTGAGGACGAGGTTGTTGT
>CAYUXG010000030.1:4437-7688 GCA_964448735.1 uncultured Nitratifractor sp.
ATCTCCGCATCTTCGGGAGGGGGATTGCGGATCTCTCCTCGTTTGAGGCGGATTAGACCGTCGAGGAAAACTCCCAACTCTTCGTAGCTGGCCGCTTGATGGATCTTGCGTGAGGGTTTGGCCAGGATCGCTTCGAGGCGGGCGGCATCCATGGGGTAGGATTCGAGCGCGTAGATCTGCAGCATCGTCTCGGGATCGAGCCCGAGAGCCTCTTTGATTTTGTAGATCGTCTGTCCCGGTTTCATCGGGCCTGCTTGTGGATCACGTCGCTGGCGATGTCGAAATCCCGGGCGATCATGTTGATCAGTTCGATGCAAGTTTTGTCTTTGATATTGTGTTTAAGCGACCAGTATTCGGGATTGGTATAGACGAGGTGGGTGCTGCCGTTGAGCTCATTGTAGACGCCGAAACGCAGGGGCAGGTCCACGGCCATCGTGGGGTTGCAGTCGAGGAGTTTGGAGCTGATTTTCGGATTGTCCAGTTCGACCGTGAGGGTCGGCTTGAGGTAGAGCTCCAGCTTTTTGGCGATCGCTTCGTGGTCGATGACTCTGAGGAGATGATAATTTTTTTTCGCCAGCGCGTCAGCGAAACGGTGCGCGGTTTCGCTGATGTTGTAGTCGCTGCTATGCTCCTTGAGGAAGGCACCTTGTCCTTTGCCGCATCCGGCCACTCCCAGAAGCAGCGCAGCCGCGACGATTCCCCATGCGAATCTTCTCTTCATCGAACGCTCCTTTGATCCACGGACTTAGACATTGAAACGGAAGTGCATCACGTCGCCGTCTTGGACGATGTAATCCTTCCCCTCGAGGCGCATCTTGCCGGCTTCTTTGGCGCCTGCTTCGCCGCCGTAGGCGACGAAATCTTCGTAACTGATCACTTCGGCGCGGATGAAGCCCTTCTCGAAGTCGTTGTGGATCACGGCGGCGGCTTTGGGGGCGGTGGTTCCCCGGCGGATGGTCCAGGCGCGCACCTCTTTGACCCCGGCGGTGAAGTAGCTCATGAGGCCCAATTTTTCGAAGCCTTTGCGGATGATCTGATCGAGTCCCGACTCTTGGACGCCGAGGGATTCGAGCATCTCTTGCTTCTCCTCTTCGTCGAACTCCACCATCTCTTCCTCGATCTTGGCGCAGAGCTTGATCACTTCCCGATTGCGCTCCTTGGCATAGGTGCGCAGAGCCCGGACATAGTCGTTGTCCTCGGCGAGGCCCTCCTCGTCCACATTCGCGCCGTAGATGATCTCTTTGGCCGTCAGCAGGCGCAGATCGCGCAGCAGGACCTGGTAGGCATCGCTATCGCGTTCGGCGAAGGTGCTGGCGGGTTGTTCGTTTTCCAGATGTGCCAGCAGCGCTTCGGCGACGGGGAGTTGGGTTTTGGCTTCCCGGTCGTTGCCCTTGGCCCGGCGCTGGAGAGCGGCGATGCGCTTTTCGAGGGCTTCCATGTCGGCGAGCAGAAGTTCGTTTTCGATGATCTCGATGTCGCGCACCGGGTCGATGGAGCCCTCTACGTGGGTGATGTTTTCATCCTCGAAGCAGCGGACGATCTGGAGGATCACCTCGGTTTCGCGGATGTTGGAGAGAAATTTGTTGCCCAGTCCTTCACCCTTGCTGGCCCCTTTGACGAGGCCGGCGATGTCCACGAAGTCGAGGGTGGAGTATTGGATGCGTTCAGGGTTGACGATCTTGGCCAACTCCTCCAGGCGGGGGTCGGGGACCGGAACCACGGCTTTGTTGGGTTCGATGGTGCAGAAAGGATAGTTGGCGCTTTCGGCGTTTTGCGCCTTGGTGAGTGCATTGAAGGTGGTGGATTTGCCCACGTTGGGCAATCCGACGAGTCCGATTCCGAGGCCCATGGTTGCGATTCCTTAGAGAAAAATTTTCGACATTATAGCCAAGCAGGGAAAACCGGTATCAATCGCCCTGAACGATCTCTCCCGGATAGGCGATAATGCCGTAGGTGAGGTTGCCCACATGTCGGAAGCCCTGGGCCTTCATCACGTGCTGGACCTGGTGGCTTCGGCTTCCCGTATGGCAGTAGAGAATGAAACGTTCCTCTTTGCGTCCCTGAATCTTTTCGAACCAGTCGTAGAATTGGGTCGTGGGCCAGAGTTCGTCGGTTCCCTTGATGTGACCCATCTGATACTCCATGGGCTCTCGTACGTCCACCAGGGTAAATCGTACCATCTCGAGATCCCGGGCTTCGATCAGCGCTTCGAGCTCGTCTCCGTCAAGCTGCTCTTTTTCCAAAAGAGTTTGAGCCTCTTGGGCCGTAAGACCGCGGGAGTGCCGGTGCACCGCTTCTTCGATCTTCTCTTCCATCGCTTTCTTTTGGGCATATTCGGGAGTACAGAAGATGCCGCAGTGGCAGACTCCATCCTCGGGGATCTCTTTCTCCAGGGCAGGCTTGCAGGGGCAGATGCGGTTGTCGGCCTTTTTGCGCTCTTCGGGGGTGTCGCCGATGACCATAAAGCATGGACAGTAGCGCTTGCCGTAGATGAGTCTGTTGCGTGCCAGGCCCATGGCCACGCCCTCATTGATCTCGTCGTCGGGATTTTGGACGAAACCGAACTGTTGATCCACCTTCTCGACGAATTTCCAGGTCTTTTCCAATTCCGCCTGAAACTCGGGGGAATTCATATCGATTTGTTGCATTGGGATTCTCCATTTTTTTCGGGAATCTTACCCAAAATTTTCGATATGATTAGTTTATGAAGCACTTGGAAATCGAACGGAAATATCTTCTCTATCCCTGTTCTCTCAAACGCTTTCTCGAAGAACATCAGATCCCTTACCGATGCATCCTCATCGAGCAGTTTTATCTGCAGAGCACCCCCGAAGGAGCGGAGCGCTACCGCCGGGCGGGAGATCGCTACATCCATACGGTGAAGCGGGGGAGCGGCGTGGTGCGGGAAGAGCGGGAGGAGGAGGTGAGCCGGGAAGAGTATCTTCGGCAAAAAGAGCGTTTCGGAAGCCGACTCATCGAAAAGAAACGCTACATCGTAAAATGGAAAGGCTACACCCTGGAGTTGGACGCCTTCGAAGGAAGCCTCAAGGGGCTCAATTTCCTGGAGGTGGAATTTTCCGACCCCCAAGAGGTGGAGCATTTTCGGCTGAGTAAACCCTTCAAGAAGCTTCTGGTGCAAGAGGTGAGCGATCTTCCCGATTTCACCAACGGATCTCTTTCGAAAACCTTGCAAATCCCCGTCATTTCGGAAGCGTTGACGCAGATCCTTCGGCGTGTCCGGGAGCAGGAGG
>CAYUXG010000031.1:0-7524 GCA_964448735.1 uncultured Nitratifractor sp.
GCTCTTAGAGTTTCTTTTTCAAATCGCCGTGATAGACGACCGTATCGGGATCGACATCTTCCCTCGTCAGCAGGTCGGGAACCTCCTCGGCAGATTCGAGCTCTTTGATCGCTGCGTCGAGATCCTCCTGATAGGTCATGGCCATATCCGCGACGATGACGTATGGCGCGCTCTGGATCTTCATCAGTTTGGCCACCTCTTCGTTGACGTCGGCCCCTTCGATCGTGACGATGATTTTGCCTTGCTCTTTGTCTCCGAAGTGATATTCGCAAATGCCGCTCTCTTCACACCACTTTTTCACGTCGTCGTAATTTCCGGGATGACACTGAATGACGATACTCGAAATGTTCATGACCACTCCTATTTTTTGAGGTTCCAGAGCAAGATGCGATTGTCCTGACTCGCTCCGAGGATACGATGCTCATCCAGAAAGAGAATCCTCTCAGGACGGCTGGGAAGCCCCTGCAAACGGGCGACGAGACTTTGGCTTGCCAAATCGTAGAGCCGGATGTCGCGATTTTCGTCCATCGTATAGGCCGCGATCTTGGCCGAAGGGCTCAGTCCCACGGCATAGACGGGGAAACTCCCCTCGAAATATCCTGCTTCCGTCCCGTCCACGTGCCAATAGGACCCTCGGCGGTCCTGCGAACCCGCCACGGCCCAACCGTGACGAAAAGCGACGCTAAGCACATTGTCCAGATGCAGACGCTCTTTGCTCGCCAGGGTTTTGCCCGTGGCTACGTCGATGAGGGTCAGTTTGCCGCTCTCGCATCCGAAGACCGCTCGTTTTTTCCCCTCGTCCAGGGCAAAATCGGAAAACTTGGAAGGCTCGAGTTGACGATGATAGAGCTCTTTTCGACTGCGCAGATCGTAGAGTCCCACTTCGTCGCTGAGGTATCCCAGGAGGATGTGATCGTCGTCGACGAAGCGGGCCTTGATGACCGTCTTTTGTGCCTCGGCGCCGAAGATTTTGCGAAGCTTGCCCTTTTCGTAGAGCCACAGCGCGGAGTAGCCACCCTCCCCGCTGTCGCTGAGGAGCAATTCCCGTCCTCCGCTTCCGTCGACGCTGAAGACCTTGGTATCGATCACGTCGCCCATGAAATCCTTGATTTTCGGCAATTGCACCTCGTCGATCTTTTGAAAATCGCTCAAGGAGAAGATTTGCAACTTCCCCGTATCCGTCCCGACGAGCAGTTTCCCCTCGGCAAGGGTCATATCCTCCACGATTCCGGAGGCTTCGAAACTCTTCGACGGCTTGACGAGATTTGCCGCCGCCACCCAGGCACTCATGCACAGCAGCAAAAGCGCGATACGCTTCAACATTCGATTACCCATCTTCACCCTCCTCGATCTTGCGACGGGCAAGCGCTTCGAGCTTTTCCAGGACGATCTGCAAAATCTCCTCCTCCGACAAATCGCTCCGCAGGGCGAGGAGATCTCCCTCCGCATCGTAGATCTCTTCGAAAGTTTCGACCTTTTCCAACTCTTCGGGAACTCGTGCAAAGAGCTCTTCGCCCAGCGCTTCGGCCACGCGCTCGGGCAGATAGATCATCCAGTTGTACTCCGTCGGGTCGAAGACGTCGGCTTCGTCCGCCTCCTCCTCGATATTGGGATCGACCACCGCGAGCTGATAAGCTTCGTCGATCTCTTCGTCGATCAACTCCAGCAACGAAGGGCATCGCTCTTGCAGCGTTTTCTCTCTCATGGGCTTTTTTCCTTTCGGCATGCTCATAGACCTCTAGAGGGATTGTAGCATCTTTGACGATGCGTTCTACACTTCGTCCGGCTCTTTGCTTTCGCCCGGGATAGGGAGCGTCTCGTAGCCGATCGCACCCGTCGGACAGCGCCCCATACAAAAGCCGCACCCCGTACAGCGCTGCGCATCGATCACGGGGCGGAACATTCCCTCGAAAAGGATTGCGTCATCGATGCAGGGCTCTTTGCAGGCAAAGCAGATCGTGCCGTGATGCGAAAGGCATCGATCAGCTTCGATGAAAAATTGCGCATTGATGCGCTGCGCACCCTTTCGCAGATCCAAAACCCCCTCTTGGCAGGCTTCGGCGCAGGCTTCACAAAAGGTACATCCTCTCTGCGTCGGATTGAGAATCGGCGTGCCGTCCGCCGCGATCAGGAGAATCGACTCTTCACAGGCGCCGACGCAAGCGTGATCGACACACTCGGGACAACGACTCTGAAAAAGCGACTCCGATAAGGCATAGGGAGGGCGGATCGAGAGGGTGGGTTTCGCTTCCGAAGCGCCACGACCCTCCCCCGCTTTTTCAAGCGGTCGCAAAAGCGTACGGAAAAACTCCCGACGATCGGCCACCTTATTTGACTCCCTGATCGATGACTTGGATGAGGTTGGAGTGCTCCATCTGCTCCTTGCTCATGAAATCGGGTTTGAACGTATTGCCCACCAGTGGCTTGACGTTGGCCTGGGGCACGTGGCACTGAGTACAGTTGTAGCGTGCGGGGTTGAGCTTTTTGAGCTTTTTGAACTTGGCGATTTTGATATCGGTCGTATTGGCGATATCTTTACCGAGTACTTTTCCACCCTTGATCACTTGACCGTTTTTCATGACCGTCGTCGGGCGGAAATCGACGAAATGCGATTCGGGGATCGGCGTCGCCCCCATGCTTTTGGCCACGTTGGGCATATGGCATCCCAGACAGGCATTGTTTTTCGCCGTGATCGGCAGCAGTCCCTTGACGCTGTGGGGAATGAGCGGGGGTGCGTTGACGTAGGAGCGCTCGAAACGTTTCGCCGCTCCGGGTGCGGGCCGATCGTACTTCACCGGGGGAGGTGCCATCACTCCATGAAGACCGCTTCTTCTCAGTCCAAGTTCATCTTCGGTGACGATCTTTTTATTTCCCAGATCGTCACGTTTGATCAACGCGGGATTGTCCACCCCCGCATTGATATTGACCACGTCGGCTCCGTAGAGCGCGGCGCAAGCCACGGCTCCGGCCACCGCCAGTTTCATAAATCTTTTCATCTACTTCTCCTTTCGTTATTTCAGAAAATTTCTCAACTCGAATCCCAACGCCTCGTCGTCGCAGACATCGACGCAGCGACCGCAATTGGTGCATTCGCCTTTGGAGACGAATTCACTGCGTTTGCCGATCATCCCCAGGACTTCCACTTCGGGGCAGACCTCTTTGCACTTCATGCAGAGCGTGCAGTTTTCGCTGTTGTGGCGCACGCGGATCAGGGAATACTTTCCGATGATCGAATGCACGCCGCCCAGGGGGCAAAGATGCCCGCACCAGCCGTTTTTGACCACGAAGAGGTCGAAGATAAAAATCGCCGCGATCAACCCCAAGCCCGCACCGGCTCCGAAGATAAAGGCGCGGTTGAGGATCGTGATGGGGCTGACGATCTCAAATGCCGCCAAGCCCGTGATCGCCGAGACGATCAAGACGATGACGATCATGTAGTAGCGAAGGTTGCGGCTGATCCAGACTTTGCGCTCGATCCGGTCGATGAGCAGCTTCCTGCGAAGCCAGGCCGCCAGGTCGGTGACCATGTTGACCGGGCAGACCCAGCTGCAAAACGCCCGACCTCCGATGATGCCGTAAAAGAGCGTCACGACCGCCGCCCCGATGAGCACGTTGGTGCCGACCAGCGCTCCCGTCGCGAAGATCTCCAGGGTCGCCAGCGGATCGCTCATGGGGATCTTGCCCGCGATGATCGAAGTGGAGATGTCGCCTCGCAGAAGCTGCCATCCCCAGTAGTTGCCGGCGAAATAGAGAAAGAGCAGTCCGATCTGCACGATCCGGCGCAGGATCAGATATTTGACGTTGCTCCATTTCATTGCAGCACCTCGTCCAATCCCCCGTTGAGATAATCCTGGGGCTTTTTGGAACTACGCGTATCGTGGGTCGTCACATCTTTGCCGACGCGTTGGGAGACGCGCTGCTGATCTTGTTTGTCCCAGCCTTTGACGTAATGCGCTCCGGGCTTGCCCAGGGCGATTTCACGAGGCAGGACGAAGATCGCCGCTTTTTCCGTCACACAGGCATGTTCGCACATCCCGCAGCCGGTACACTCCAAACGGTGCACCACCGGCTTGAGAAAGGCGTGTTTGCCGGTGCGTTTGTTTTGATCGTACTCCAGCGTAATCGCCTTGTCCATCAGCGGGCAGGCCCGGTAGCAGGCATCGCACTGCAATCCCCAGAAGGCGATGCAGGAGTTGGGGTCGACCACCGCCAAGCCCATATCCATCCGGGTGTAATCCAGCTCCCCGCTCTTGGGGTCGGTAACCTTGGCCACGTCCAGCGCCCCGGTGGGGCACGCCGTCACGCAGGGAATGTCGTCGCACATGTAGCACGGAACCTCTCTCGGGATGAAAAAGGGCGTGCCGATGGTCACGTCGTCCTGGGCTTTGGCCATCTTGAGCGTCGGATCGCGAAAGCGCCCCGTCTCTTTGTCCACGTTGTTGGGGCGGGTACGGCACGCTTCGGAGCAGAGCCCGCACTTGATGCATTTGCGCAAAAAATCTTCTTCCTCCAGCGCCGCGGGTGGACGCAGGGTCAGGGGCGAGCTTTTGGCTTTCTGTGCGTATCCCGCCCAGAGAAGAATCCCCGCCGTCGCCAATCCCGCATGATGGGCCACTTCGGTGAAGAAGCGGCGCCGGGACGAAATCGGCTTTTTGCGCTCTTGTGCTTTGCTCACATCGTTTCCTTAGGCTTTGTAAATCTTCACCGCACACTTTTTATAGTCGGTCTGCTTGGACATCGGACAGGTGGCGTCCAGGCAGACTTTGTTGATAAGGACCCGCTCGTCGAACCAGGGGACGAAGACCAGCCCCTGAGGCGGCCGGTTACGGCCCCGGGTCTCGATGCGGACTTTGACCTTTCCGCGACGAGATTCCACGATCACCAAGTCGCCGTTTTTGAATCCCTTTTGCTTGGCGTCTTTGGGGTTCATGTAACAAAGCGCCTCGGGCACGGCCCTAAAGAGCTCGGGAACGCGCATGGTCATGGTCCCGCTGTGCCAATGCTCCAGTACCCGTCCGGTACAGAGCCACGTATCGTACTCTTTATCGGGCATCTCCGGCGGATCCATGTAGGGGCGCGCGAAGATCTTGGCTTTGTTAGGCAGGGGTGTTTTCTTCTTGTCCTTGACGCCGTGCAGATCCCCGCTGGGCAACGCCTTGGCCAGAGGGCCGTAGAAGGCGAAGTCTTTGAGACCGGCCTCTTTGGCGTGCTTGGCGGCATAGGGATCGTACTTGACGTTAAAGCGCCAGGGGGTCTCTTTGCCGTTGACAACGGGCCATTTGAGTCCCCGTACTTTATGATAGAGATCGAAAGGCGCCAAGTCGTGGCCGTGGCCCCGGCCGAACCATGCATACTCTTCGAAGAGATATTTGTGGATGAAGAATCCGTATCCTTTGAAAGGCTTGCCGTCGCTTCCGATCACGTTGCGATGGTCGCCGCGGCTGTCGCTGTCGTCGAAGCCTTTTGCGACGGGATCGTCGAGGGTATATTTCTTGGCCCGATCGTTGGCAAAGAGGATCTCGTACATCGTCGTATCGGGCTTGTATCCCATCTTCTCGGCGGCTTTGCGTACGTCGGGAAGCTTCTTGCCGTTGCGCAGGGTATAGGGTCCCCACAGATCGTTGACCGTAAAGCGCTTGGAGAGTTCGACCCACTGCCACGTATCGCTCATGGCGTGACCGACGGGTACGACTTGCTGACGCCAGTGCTGGGTGCGGCGCTCGGCATTGCCGTAGGCTCCCCACTTTTCGTAGATCATGGCGCTGGGCAGGACCAGATCCGAGACCATGGCGCTGATACCGGGATAGCCGTCGGAGGTGACGATGAAGTTGTCCATCTCCCGGGCGGCTTTGATCCAGTGGCGGGCGCTGGCGCTGTCTTGATAGGGGTTACAGACGTTGACCCAGGCGAACTTGACGACGCCGTCTTCGATATCGCGGTGGATCTTCATGATGTGCTGATTGCCCACGGGGTTGAGGGTCCCTTCGGGGATCTGCCACTTCTTCTCGGCGATACGGCGATGCTTGGGGTTTTTGACCATCAGGTCTGCCGGCAGACGGTGAGCAAAGGTTCCGACCTCGCGCGCCGTACCGCAGGCCGAGGGCTGGCCGGTCAGAGAGAAGGCGCCGCTTCCGGGCTTGGCCTGCTTGTTGAGCATGAAATGCACGTTGTAGCTAAGCGTGTTGTCCCAGGAGCCGCGGGTGTGCTGGTTCATTCCCATGGTCCAGAAAGAGACCACTTTGCGGTCTTTTTCGATGTAGAGATCGGCCAGCATCTTGAGCTTCTTCTTGAAGCTTTCAAGCGACTCGTTGGGATCGCCTTTGGCCAGCTTGGCGACATAATCCAGGGTGTAGGGAGCCAGGGACTTTTTGTACTCCTCGAAAGCGATCTCCCAGTGTTTGAGAGTTCCGGGGGTGTTGTGCATCTCCTGCCCCTCTTTGTAGCCGTAGGGCTCCAACGCGGGAGCTTCCAGCGGAGAAACCTTTTTGGCCATCTCTTTGCGGATCGTCTCCATCTCTTTGGCGGAGTATTTCCCTGCCGAACCGTCGGGGCGGACCGGCGTGAGGGACTTCTCTCCCTTGCGCCGCATACCGTAACCGATATTGACGGGGCCCACGGCGAAGACGATGTGTTGCTTGATGAAATCCCAGTCGATCACTTCGGGGTGGTTGTAGACGATCTCATGGGCGAGATAGTTCCACAGCGCCAAGTCGGTCTGAGGGCGGAAGATGATCTCGAAGTCCGCCAGATCGGAGCTCCGGGTGCGGTAGGTGGTAATGTTGACCACTTTGACTCTGTCGGGATCGGAGAGTTTGCGATCGGAGACCCGGCTCCAGAGGATCGGGTGCATCTCCGCCATGTTGGATCCCCAGCTGACGACGGTGTCGGTCAGCTCGATGTCGTCGTAACAGCCGCTGGGCTCGTCGATTCCGAAGGTCTGATAGAAGCCGACGACCGCCGAAGCCATACAGTGGCGGGCGTTGGGATCGATGGCGTTGGAGCGGAAGCCCCCTTTCATCATCTTTTGGGCGGCATAGCCCTCCATGATGGTATATTGTCCGGAAGCGAAGACCGCGACCCCCTCCGGACCGCTCTCTTTAAGCGCTTTTCGGATGTGCTTTTCCATCTCGTCGAAGGCGCGTTTCCAACTGACGGGACGGAATTTTCCGTGTTTGTCGAACTCCCCCTTGTCGTTCATGCGAAGCAGGGGCACTTTGAGGCGGTCGGCACCGTACATGATCTTCGCGGTGAAGTATCCTTTGATACAGTTGAGCCCCCGGTTGACGGGAGCGGCGGGGTCGCCTTTGACGGCGACGATCTTGCCGTCTTTGGTGGCGACCATGATACCGCAACCGGTACCGCAGAAGCGGCAGACGGCTTTGTCCCATCGCCAGCCGGCTTCACCTTTGGCCGCGGCGGCCTTGGCGTCCTCAGGGATGGAGATCCCCACGGCGGCGGCGGCCGTCGCGGCGGCCGACGTCTTCAGAAAGTCTCGTCGATTCATTCCCATTCTAACCTCCTATA
>CAYUXG010000032.1:0-7413 GCA_964448735.1 uncultured Nitratifractor sp.
ACATGTCTAGGTATCGAATTAGACCGTACCCCTTCTCTCCCAGCTCTTTGAAACTCATGATCTTCGTCCCGCCGTAGCGCTTCGTAAAAAGCTCGGCCCGGGCTTTGGAAGAGAGGGGGATCAGATCGTCTCCATGAGGTCCGACGATTCGGGAGCCAAAGACATACCATGCTTTGCGAAGCGGAATCTCCGTGCCGTCAAGATAGTCTTTGACGAACATTTCTCCGATCTGTCGCCGATCCCGGACGCCGAAGCCCGGATACTTTTCGGGGTGATAGTAGAAATTGAGCATCGATTTGACCGAGGCAAACTCGATCGTTTTTCCGTTTTTGAGCAGCATCTTCGCGCTGAACTTCGGATATTTTTTTAGATCGACCAGATAGACCGGATCCCGACCGTTGATCCAGGCCGCAGGCTTCTGGGACTTTGTAACATTGCCCTCGCCTGCACCGAGCAGCGTCAAAGCCATCAACAGCAAGCCAATATAGCGTTTCATCATGATCCCTCCTAGAGAAGATCTTTTTTTCTGAAAAGAATATAGCCAAAGAAGGCAAACAGCGCTCCCAGAACGATGGGGTAGAGCACCGCGTAGAGCATCAGAAAACCGTGCCCGAGCGTATCGAGCAGATAGTAGGCCACCGGGCCGATCACCGTCAGCTCCGGGTCGAAGAGGGCGATGGCTCCGATACGAAAGGCCTCCAGGGGATTGAGCATGGCCACGCTGATGATCACCCCATCGGGAAGGCGGTTTTGCATCATCAGGCCGATGAGTGCCACGTCGAGGAAAGCCAGGAGCACGATCCAAACGGCAAAGGCCATCCCCAGCCCCACATCGTGGGATTTGACCAGGGTCGAGATAAAAAAGGCGATCCCTAGAAAAACCACACAGAGCGAAAGAATCAGCGCCGAGTAGAGTCCGACCATCTCCCAGGGAACGCTGCCCCCTTTGAAGATTCCCCAGATCACTCCGATCAGCAGGGCGACGAGCACCGGGAAAAAGACCGTGGAGAATCGACCGAGCAGTTTACCCCAGTAGTACTCGCGAAGCGAGATGGGAAAGGAGAGCATATACTCCAAAATGTTGCTCTCCCGGTCTCCGGAGATCGATTTGACCGTCGTCACGAGGATAAAGATCGGCAAAATGACGATCGTCACCTCCATAAAGATCAGCAACAGGCGGCTCAGGCCCGTAAAGCCCATCACCACCGAGTCGGTGATCCCGCTGATGAAGAAAAGCCCCATCAACCCGCCGAAGACGAAAGCGTAGAGGTAGAACCATCGGGATCGAAGCGACTCCCGGACATCGAGATAGGCGACGAGAAAGAGATTTTTCATTGCGGAGTGATCCCCCTGCGTTCATTGTTTTTGGCTTCGATCTTTTTGACGAGATCAACCATCTGATCGAAATTGAGTGCCTTGTGCCCTTTGGGGAAAGTCGCTTCGCTGAAAGCGGCCACCCCGTAAGCCATCGGCGTGATGGAGTCGTCGGTATATTTCGCTTTGCGGGCGTCGAGCCATTGGCCCGTCTTGGCGTCGGTCACCCAGATTTTGGCCTCTTTGGCCCAGGGGATCTTCTCCTCCTCCAGCCAGAGTACGGCACATCCGATATCGTCGAAGGTGTAGGCTTTGTCCGTTTTGGGGTCGATGATCTCGGCGGCATATTTGCGTTCGCTGAGCACCATTTTGCAGCGCTCGCACATATCCCGATCCCAGTGCACTTTGACCGGTGTACCTTTTTGGCGACTCTGCCCGCAGCCCGAAAGTGTGCCTAACGCCGACAGGAAAAGCAAAGATATCAGAAGATTTCTCATCGTCACCCCCTCATGCCACACGAATATCTTCCACCACTCGTCCCAGATCCATCGTGATATGGCGGTTGACCAGCCCCTCCAGCTCCTCCGCCCGGTGGGTGATGTAGATCGCGGCGAAATCGTGCTCGAGACCCTGCAGCAACCGGTAAAAGTGCTCCCGGGCCTTGGGGTCCAGGCTCGCCGTCGGCTCGTCGAAGATCAGAAGGTTACCGGATCTGGCCAGGGCGATGGCAATGAGAAGCTTCTGCTTCATCCCGCCGGAAAGTTTGAAAAAGGGCTTGGAAGCGTGGCGTGAAAGATCCAGATCCATCGCCAAAGCCTGCTCCGTGATCTGCAGCGCCCGGGTCCCCGTGCTCCGTTCCACGAAACGTAGGAGTTCCCCCACCGTCAGTTTGATCGGAGGAGGAAGCTGGGGGATGAAGCCGATTTTCTCCAGCACCTGTACACGCTCGCGGACCGGATCGTGCCCCGAGACGCGAATTTTGCCGCTGTCGATGTGATAGAATCCGAGGATACAGCGCAGCAGCGTCGTTTTTCCCGCGCCGTTGGGCCCCATCATCGCGATCCGGTCTCCCGCTCCGATGCGCAGGTTCACATCGTCCAGCACCGTCGTCCCCATGAAGCGTTTGCTCACGTGTTCCACCTGCACGATTGGATTCGTTCCCATCAGACCAGATCCTTGAGCCGGAAGGTGTAATTGTAGGCGTCGGTATGGCAAACGTCGAAACAGCGAGCACAGAGGGTGCAATCGCCGTTGACGACGATCTGTTTGTCGATCCCCTTCTCTTTGCGTTCCTTGTCGTACTTGGGCTTGATGAATTCGATCACATGGTTTTCGAAACAGGCATCGAGGCAAGCACCGCAGTGGTCGCACTTGTTCATATCCCACTGCACTTTCGTTGCACTGATCCATCCCAAAAGGTTGTAGGTGGTCCCGACGGGGCAGATGTATTTGCACCACATCCTCCGGGAGTAGAAGATCTCGAAGGCCAGAATCACCACCACCCAAACGATCGCCAGGCTCCAGCCGTATACGATGAAGCGGCTGAGAATCCCGATGGGATTGATAATCTCGAACACCAGAAAGCCGTCGACGAAAGTGACGATCAGAAAGACCGCCCAGAAGGCAAAGCGGATCCTTGGATCCCAGGGGTGCTCTTTGATGATCTTTTTGCGCACCAGCTGCTGATGCCAATGCTCCCCCAGCTCGCTGAGGATTCCATAGGGGCAGGCCCAGGCGCAAAAACTCTTGCCTCCGACCAGAAGATAAAAGACGGCGATGGTGGTGGCGCCGATAATCATGTTGGTATGGATCACGTGCGTCGCCGCCCAGGTCTCTAGCGTCGTGAAGAGATCGATCATATGAAAGCCCAGGAGCCTCGAGCCGCTCATCGTCCCTTCGAGCAACTGGATGTCGATGTGATAGGAGAGAAAGAAGGCGATGTTGATGACGATCACGCTCATCCAGCGCCAGAAACGCCAGGTAGGCCGGATCTTCCCCTCCCGGGTTTTGTAGTAAAAGGTCGAGAGGAAACTCGCCCGGAGAATCTCCCGTATGCTGCCGTTGTACCGATCCATCCTATATCCTTGTGCGATCGAGGGCGGCTACTGCGCCGCGTTTTTCAGTTTTTGCTCAAAAGTGCCGATCTCGTCTGCCAGGGCTTTGAGCTGGCCCTCGTCCATCTTGGAGAGCAAGCCGTACATGACATAGTTTTTCCGCTTGCCCGATTTGAAATCCTCCAGTGCCTTGAGAACCTCCGCACTCGATTTTCCCACGAGTTTGGGTCCGATGATCCCCTCCCCGTTGACTCCGTGGCAGGAGGAGCACTTCTGCTTATACAGCGGAGAAACTTTGAAAGCCATCATGTTGCCCGCACGCTCTTGAAGTGCCTTGAGCTTCTTCTGGGCTTCGTCCTCTTCCTTTTTGGCCTGTTTCGAAGCGGCGGGGGCGGCCTCTTCGGTCGGAGCCGTTTTGATCTCGGTTTTAGCTGCCGGAAGCTCCATTCGGGTCTTTTGGATCAGTTCGTGGATCTGTTTGAAGCGCTCGGCTTTCTGATCCTGCTGAGCCATGAACCAAAAAGCCGCAAGTGCCAGCAGCGTCGCAAATGCCGCGATAATATGTCGGATCATTTTTTTCCCTTTCTCAATGCTTGGATTTGCTTGTTAAAAGCGGCAATCTCATCCGCGATCGACTTGAGCTTCGCATCGTCGATCTGAGAGACCAGCTCCTTCATCAGTACATTTTTGCGTTTGCCGCTTTTGAAGTCCATCAGGCGGCCGTAAATGAAGCTGCCGTTCTTGTCCAGCAGCGACGGGCCAATGACGCCGTTGGCGTAGTCGTCGTGACAGGGGGAGCAGCGGACGATGAAATCCTTGCTCAACTTCTTGATCATCAGCTCGATTCGAATCCGCTCGTAAGGAGAGTGGATATGCAGGTAGGCATCCAGCGTCGTACGGTGCTTCTGCTCGGCGACCGGGGCTTCCTTCTTCTCCTTGTTGTAGGAGTAGTAGAATTGTCCGCTGTTGGCTTCGGATTTCTTCTTCTCCTTTTCAATTTTGACGGCCCCCTCGGTGACTTTGATCCGGGGTATAGCCTGGGGAGGAGCCGTCGGGACGGAGCTCTTCTCCTCTTTTTTTCCGCATCCTGAGATGCTTGCCGCCAGGAGCCCTGCCAGCAGGGTCGTCGTGAACTTACGCATGATTCTTTTCCTTTCCTCCGTAGATCTCGGCATAGCTTTTTCGTGGAATGACTTTGATCACATCCGCCGGACAGAGCTCCACACAGGCTCCGCATCCGTTGCACATTTCACGGATCTCCGGCAAGAGCCCTCCGCCTTTGGCATCCACCATGCCGATCGCCTTGCTCGGATCGGGGTGAAACGGACACATATCAGCGCAGATGGTGCAGGGTTGCTCCCCGCGGTGCTTCTCCAGCTTTTGGAGCAGCTGCTTTTGCAAAACCGTTTTTTCCGGATCGGTCGGATCGGGAATCACCTTATGCTCCCGACGCTCCTCGTCGCTGAGCACCTTCGTATGCTCATAGATACGGTCGATGGCGGCGTCCGGGACCGGCTTGCCCGTTTTAGCCAAGCACCCCTCGGGATTGTGCACCACCGCGATCCCCATATGCACGAGTTCGATGCTGTCGTGCTCATGGTCCAGAGCTCCGCTGGGGCAGGCCAGGATACAGGGGAAGGCTTCGCAGAGGTAGCATCCCCGTTCCCTGGGCTCGATGTAGGCCATCCCCACTCCCACTTTGCCGTCGATGTCTTCCAGCAGGATGGAGTCGTAGGGGCAGACCTGTAGGCACTGACCGCACTTGATGCACAGACCGATGAATTCCTCTTCCGGCACCGCTCCGGGCGGGCGAAGGCGGGGAGTCTCCGCCTTGAGGTAGGATGCACCGAAAATTCCTCCGACCGCCGCCAGCCCCAGGACGCCGAGGCCCGTCATCTGTTTCATAAATTCCCGTCGTTTCTTTGCCGAGTCCGCCATCAGACTTCTCCTTTGCTCAGTAGCTTTTCATCCATCACCGGCCGGGGATCTTCCAGCAACTCCACCGGCTGCGAAAGGGGTGCCAGTTTGGCCAGGAAATTCATGATCGAAATCACCGGCGATGCGTAGAAAAATTTGACATTGGGATTGAGCATCCACATCCGATCGGCATAGTAAAAGAGATGGTAGGGGGTATCGCCGATTCCGTCGCCGTTGCGGTCGAATCCCTGATAACTGTCCCAATAATTCCCCTCCCAGTGATTCTTGATCGAGTGCAACGTCACTTGATCGTCGTCATAGACGTCGTCGATGTTGCCTTTGAAGATATTGCCGACGATATCGTTGGCGATGCTGAGGGAGTGGAAGTTGACTCCGATGGAGTTGTAGAGGATCCGGTTTCCCGTGATCTTGTTGCGCTGGTCGGGCTGAAAGGGGCTGCGATCGATGTAGAGGCCCCGGGCGCAGTAGATCACCGTATTGTTCTTCAGGGTGAAATTGCTGCTGTCCTTGAGCCCGATTCCCAGACCCGTGGTTCCGACGGAGCTTTTGATCACGTTGCCCTCGGCGACCGTATCCCGAGAGTACATAAAGAAGATCCCCACGGAGTTGTGCTCGTAAGTGTTGTTGCGCACGATGTTGCGCCCCGCATACATAAAGTGCAGCGAATAGCGGCTGTACTCGCCGAAGTTGTCGGCGATGGTATTGCCGTGACTGTACCAGACGACCATATCCCGACTGTGGGTCAGATGGTTGGCGCTGATGTTATTGTCGTTGCTGTACCAGAGCCGGATCCCGTCTCCTCGGATTCCCAGGGCGAAGGGTTTGGAGCGGATCCAGTTACGGGTAACGGAGGATTCGCTCACCTGTTCCATATCGACTCCGAAGAGGCAGTCATCGATATGGCAGTGATCGACGCTCACGTGCCGGGCCTTCTTGATCGAGACCGCCGCATCGACCCGTTCGTGTTCGCTTCCGCTGTGGAGAATCGTCAGATTTTTCAGCGTTACGTAGTCGCTGCGAATCTTGATCACCGTGCCGTTTCCGTCACCCACGATCCGGGCTTTTTGATCTTTCCCGTCCAGAATCAGAGGTTTGGTGATGACGATATTGCCGTGATAATCCCCCGCCGGAAGCTCCAGCAGCGAACCCGGAGCCGCCCGGTCGATCGCCTGCTGAAGGGGATTGGAGGCCAGAAGCACTCCCACGCTCCAAAACATCGCCATCGCGGTTTTCATCCCGAACCTCCCCGACTCCGTCAGGCTTCCTGCATCCGCAGGCGTCGGGCCTTGCGCTTGGCGATGATCGCCAGTAGGCTGAAAAAACTGATCGCCAGCAGTAACCAGAATCCCGTCGTGGGATAGGAGTGGGTCGTAAACTGGGCCACCTTCCCGTCCCCGAAGACCGTCGGCATGAAGGGTTTGATCTTGAAAGCTCCCCAACTGTGCATATGGTGACCGAACCAGTAGAGCCAATAAGCATAGAAGCCCAGGAAAACCACCGGCAAGACCACGGGGATCAACATCAGATAATCAAGGATCTTCCAATCATAAAGAATGTAGAAAATCATCAAAAGCGCCACAGCGACTAAAGCATAGGGTGCAATTGCCCGCAGATAGGGAGCTCCCCGTTCCATCGGGTCCATTCCGATAAAGTGGTTAATGGTGTTCATTTCATGCACATCCCCGCTGAATCCGTCGAAGTGATAATAGACGGGAATCCCATTGGGAAAGGCCTCTTTTGGATAGTTGGGAGCCTCCAGTGCCACGTACCAGATGGGAGCGGAGACGACGGAGAGCTCCGCGTCCTCGTCGATCATCTTTTTTAGATCCCCCACCGCTTCTTTGGGAGTATTGGGACTGACATACTGTCCCTTCTGATAATAATCCCAGACTTTGTAGGAGATCGCCGGGATTTGATCGGCTTTCCCCTCCCGGGCCAACTCCACCACGTCATGGGTGAAGACCGCAGGAATCACGAACCAGTAGAGCAGGATTCCCAGGGCAATCAGGGTGAAGATCCGCGCCTTCATCAGGGAACTTTTCATTTCACGTCCTTTACGAGAGTTCGATTGATTATACTCCAATCGTTTTTCAAAAGATTGACCGGC
>CAYUXG010000033.1:0-7350 GCA_964448735.1 uncultured Nitratifractor sp.
CGTTCGACGATTTCGATATCCCTCAGAGATTCCATTTTTTTGGGATTGTTCGTCAGTAGCTTGAGCCGGCGAATGCCGAAATGTTCCAGGATCGTCTCCACGATTTCGTAGGTACGTTCGTCGGCGGCGAAGCCCAGCTGATGGTTGGCCTCGACCGTATCGAAGCCTCGATCCTGCAGAGCGTAGGCGTTGACCTTGTTGAGCAGGCCGATGTTGCGCCCCTCCTGCCGATGGTAGATCAGCATCCCGCCCTTCTCGGCGATGAGTTTGAGCGCCGCCTGGAGCTGTTCGCCGCAGTCGCACTTGACCGAGCCCAGGGCATCACCGGTGAGGCATTCGGAGTGGACCCGCACGATGGGGATCTCGGGTAGCGGATCGCTAAAGAGCGCCAAATGCTCCTTCTCCCCCTCCCGAAAAGCCTGGATCTTGAAGATTCCGTATCGAGTCGGCAACTGGGCGACTTCGGAAATTTCGATTTTTTTCATAGCGGGATTATACTACGTTCTTCGACGAAGATTTGAGTACAATAGTTCCAACGATTCAGAAGGAGTTCTCATGTTTGCACGATTTCGGCGAAAACGCCTCTCTCCCGTCTTGCGGGAGATGCTCCGGGAGACCCGCTTGGAGGTCAGCGACTTCATCTATCCGCTCTTTATCCGCAGCGGAGAGGGAATCCGCAACGAAGTGGCCTCCATGCCCGGCGTCTACCAGCTCAGCATCGACGAAGCGATCAAAGAGTGCGAAGATCTCAAGAGGCTGGGGTTGCATGCGGTGATCCTCTTCGGCATCCCCGACGTCAAGGACAGCGTCGGATCCGACGCTCTGTGCGATCACGGCATCATCGCCACGGCCCTGCGCGAGCTCAAAGCCGCCCACCCCGACCTCTTCATCGTCACCGACCTCTGCTTCTGCGAATACACCGACCACGGCCACTGCGGCATCCTCGATCCGATCCTCGAGACCGTGGACAACGACCTGACCCTCGTCAATCTCGGCAAGCAGGCCGTCGTCCACGCCAAGGCCGGCGCCGACATGATCGCCCCCAGCGGGATGATGGACGGGATGATCGTGGCCATCCGCGAAGCCCTGGACGAAGCGGGCTACGCCCACCTGCCCATCATGAGCTACTCGACCAAGTTCGCCAGCGCCTGGTACGGCCCCTTCCGCGACGTGGCCGAAAGCGCCCCGAGCTTCGGCGACCGGCGCAGTTACCAGATGGACCCCGCCAACCGACGCGAAGCGATCCTGGAGAGCTTGGAGGACGAAGCCGAAGGCGCCGACATCCTGATGGTCAAACCCGCCCTCGCCTATCTCGACATCATCCGCGACGTACGCGAAGCCAGCCGTCTGCCTCTCGCGGTCTACAACGTCAGCGGAGAGTACTCCATGCTCAAGATGGCTGCCCGTGCAGGCGTCATCGACTACGACAAGGTAATGATGGAGACCCTGCTGGGCTTCAAGCGCGCCGGAGCCGACATCATCATCAGCTACCACGCCAAAGAGGCCGCAGAAATTCTTCGGGGATAAAACCTTCAAGCCCTCAGCATCGACGAAAGGAACACCATGAGCGCCAAAGAGTACACGGAAGAGATTCTGGAGTCCATCCGGGAATGTTCCCCGGGACAGACCGAATTCTATCAGGCGGCCACCGAAGTCTTCGAGAGCCTGGTGCCTCTGCTGGAGGGGGATTCCCGCTATCGGGAGCACAGCATCCTCGAACGGATCGTTCTCCCTGAGCGAAGCATCATCTTCAAAGTCACCTGGGTGGACGATGCAGGGAAAATCCGCACCAACCTGGGCTACCGGGTCCAATTCAACTCCGCCCTGGGGCCTTACAAAGGCGGCTTGCGCTTCCACCCCACCGTCACTCTGGGCATCGTCAAATTTCTGGGCTTCGAGCAAATTTTCAAAAACGCCCTGACCGATCTGCAAATCGGTGCGGGAAAGGGAGGCAGCAATTTCGACCCCAAAGGCAAAAGCGACAACGAAATCATGCGCTTCTGCCAAGCCTTTATGAGCGAACTCTACCGCCATATCGGCGAAACCCGCGACGTCCCCGCCGGCGACATCGGCGTGGGTGCACGGGAGATCGGCTACCTCTTCGGCCAATACAAGCTCCTGACTGCCAATTTCGAAGGAGTCGTCACAGGAAAAGGGATCGGCTGGGGCGGCTCTTTCGGGCGGAAGGAAGCGACGGGGTACGGCTCGGTCTATTTCGCCGAACATGTTCTCAACCAGTATGGTACGGAGCTCAAGGGAAAAACCTGCTGCGTCTCGGGTGCGGGAAACGTCGCGACCTACACGATCGAAAAGCTCCACAGCATGGGAGCGATCCCCGTGACCTGCTCCGACAGCCACGGAACGATCCACCACCCCAAGGGGATCGACGTCAAAACCCTCAAAGCGATCAAAGAGGTGGGCCGGGAGTCCTTGGAAAAGTACGCCCAACTCCACCCCGATGCGACCTACATCCCCCTGCATAAATACCCCGAGGGGGGACATGCGGTCTGGAGCATCCCCTGCGATGTGGCTTTCCCCAGCGCCACCCAGAACGAACTGACCCTCGTCGATGCCAAAAACCTGGTCAAAAACGGCTGCATCCTGGTCAACGAGGGGGCCAACATGCCCACCACCCCTGATGCGATCAAATACTTGATGGCCCACGGCGTGCATTTCTCCCCCGGCAAAGCCGCCAACGCCGGCGGCGTCGCCGTCAGCCAGCTGGAGATGGCCCAAAACGCCAGCATGCAGCGCTGGAGCTTTGCCGAAGTCGATACCCGGCTCTACGGCATCATGAAAAACATCTTCGAAACCGCCCACAAAACCGCCAAAGAGTTCGGCGACGAAAAAAACCTGATGATGGGAGCCAACATCGCCGGCTTCCGTCGGGTCGCCGACGCGATGATCGCGGAGGGTGCGGTTTGATCGGAGGGAAGAAATTCAAAGAGAAAAAATCGGGCGCATTTGCCTCTCGATCTCCTCGTGAGAGAATCGGCCGTCGGTGAAGTGCCCAAAGGCGATGATCCCTTGCTGCAGAAGCATTTCGCTACCGTCGCGGGTCGGGATGCCCATCTCTTCGGCCATGCGCAAAAAAGGTGTGCGGCGGCCGTAGATCACGTCCACCGCCCCTTTCGCGCCGGGCAGCACCACCCTTAGGAGCTCTTCGGGTGCGGGAAGCTGCTCGTCTTTGAGCCCCGCGGAGGTCATATTGACGATCAGATCGTAACGTCCGGGGGCAAAATCCTCGTAGGTATGAACCTCGAAGCCCTTCTCTCTGAAATACTCCAACCTCCCCGCGCTTCGGTTCAGGATCGTCACCCGATATCCCGCCTCCCGCAGGATCACCGCCGTCGCATGGGCCGTCCCTCCGGCTCCGAGGAAGAGCACCTCTTTGCCCCCGAACGCTTCGATCGCTTTGAGAAAGCCCGGAGCGTCGGTGTTGTAGCCGTAGAGCTTCCCCTCCCGCTTGATGATGGTATTGACCACACCTACGCTTCGGGAGAAATCGTCCAGCTCGTCGCAGGCACGAAAAGCCGCCTCTTTGTGAGGAACCGTGACGTTGATCCCCTCAAGACCCAGGGAGTGGAACTTCTCCCGCAAAAGGGCACCGTCGCGCAAAAGGTAGCGTCCGTAGCATCCGGGATAGCCCAGCTTCGCAAAGGCGCGGTTGTGCATGAGAGGAGAGAGCGAATGGGCCACCGGATCCCCGAAGATCGCAAAGAGTCGTTTTTCCATCGTTTTCTCCAAAGCTAGCGGTGAGCACCCATCAAAGGGTGCGCCTTTTCGTACTCCCGCATCTTTTTGGCACTTCCGAGCTTTGTATAGATCTGCGTCGTCGCCATGCTCGCATGCCCGAGCAGTTCGCTCACGTCGGAGATCCTCGCTCCGTGATCGAGCAGATGGGTGGCAAAAGAGTGGCGAAGCCGGTGGGGCGTCGCCTGAATCCCCCGGGATTTGAAGAGCTTCTGGAGCCGATAGCGAAGCTGCGCGGCATTCATCGGCACGCCTCCTTTTTCAAAAAGATAGCGCCCCGCAGGCTCGGCGGAGAGGTACTCCCTCAAAATCTTCTCGATCCGCGGAGGCAGCGGAAGCTGACGGCTTTTGTTTCCCTTGCCCGTGACGGTGACCCAGCCGCTGCGAATCGCACTGCGTTGCAACGAAGCCAGCTCCGAAATCCGAAGCCCCAGGCCGTAGAGCAGCGCAATCATCAGCCGATCCTGCACCGACGCCGCCTCCAGCACTTCGAGGATCTGCTCCTCTTCCAGAGGTTTGGGCAGGGTTTTGGGAAGTCGGGGAGATTCGTCGCCTTCGAGCACGACGGGGATCGAACGCTGCTCGTCGAGGTATTTGACGAAAGCCCGCACGGCACTGAGCTTTTTGGCGACCGTGCGGCGGCTGTTGGATCGGATCCGTCGCCGCAAGGGCATCAGATCGAGCCGCCAATGCCTCCCCTCCCTTTCGAGTTTGCACTCTTCACGCATCTGCCGAAGGGGAATTTCATAGGTCTCCACCGTCCGTTCGCTGTAGCCGCGAATATTCAAAAGATAATCAAGGAACGCGTCGATCAATTCGCCAAGATCGGGAAGCTCATTTCGCGGCTTCACGCAGAGCCGATCCTCTCGCCTTCGAGAGAACGCCTCCTCGCCCGAGTGATGCGCACCGGCAGAATCTGCCCCAGGAGCTCTTCGCTCCCCTCCACGCTCACCAGGCGCCCGTCGGCGCTGCGCCCCGCCACCCGTCCGCCGGGGAGCAGCTCTTCGAAATAGACGTCGTGAACCGTCCCCTCCAACGAAGCCATGATCTCGTCCACGATCGCATCGTGGCGAGACTGGAGGCGGCGCAGACGCTCCGCAGCGATCTCGGAAGGCACCTGCTCTTCGTACTCCGCCGCCGCCGTATGGGGCCGGGGAGAGTATTTGAAGCTAAACATCTGATCGAAGCGTACCCGCTCCACCACCTCCATCGTCTCGGCGAAATCCTCCTCCGTCTCTCCGGGAAAGCCCACGATCACATCCGTAGAGATCGCCACGCCGGGGACCATTTTTCGGATCTTTTCGCAGCGATCCAAAAACCACTCCTTGGAGTAGCCCCGTTTCATCCGTTTGAGCAGGCGGCTCGAGCCGCTCTGCAGCGGCACGTGGATCTGGGGGCAGATCTTGGGATTGGCGGCGAACTCTTCCAGGAAGGCATCGTCCATATGCAACGGATGGGGAGACTGGAAGCGAATGCGCTCTATCCCCTCTACACGGCTTACACGACGCAGCAGCTCGGTGAAATCGCATGATGCCTCGACCCCCGCCCCGAAACGACGGCCGTAGTTGTTGACGTTCTGTCCCAGGAGGATCAACTCTTTGGCCCCGGCCTCGGCGGCTTTTTGCGCCTCGGCGACGATCAGCTCCGGCGGGATGGAGATCTCCTCTCCCCTTGTCGCCGGCACGATGCAGAAGGTGCATTGTTTGTCGCACCCGATGGAGATGTTGATCATCGCTTTGTAGGGGTTGGAGCGGTACTCCCCGAAGGTATAGGTACTCTCGTCGTAATCGGTGGAGACCTCCACCGCATGGGGACGCTCCAGCACCTCGGCCACCTTCGAGACGTTGCGCGCCCCCAGGACGAAATCCACGTAGGGTGCGCGGCGGATGATCTCCTCTCCCAGGTGACTGGCGGTGCATCCGGTGACACCGATCTTGGCCCCCTCCTTTTTGCGCCGGCGGAAGACGCCGATCTCGGAGAAGAGTTTGGCCACGGGTTTTTCCCGGACGGAGCAGGTGTTGATGATGAGCAAATCCGCCTCTTCCATCCGCTCGGTCAACTCGTAGGACTCTTTGCGGGAGAGCTCGGCGATCATATGCTCCGTATCCCGGACGTTCATCGCACAGCCCAGGGTTTCGATGTAGAGTTTTTTGCTCATTGTCGGCCCGTTCACTGCTGAACGATGTGCACCTCGTAGATGTACTCGTCTTCATTGAGCCCGTAGCGGACTTCCCGCATGTAGACGTTGTAGCCCTTCTCTTCGAAATACTCGATCATCGCTTTGAGATCTTTGTGGGAATTGTCCCGGTCAAAATAGAAAATCGATTTTTCGGGAAGCATCTCTTCAAGCTTGCTCAGTTCGATCGCTTTGGGTTTGGCTTTGAGTGTGGTACGGGCCAGTTTCAGTTTCATCGTTTGTTCCTTCCCTATGATGCGGGTAATTGATCTATTTATTTTGATTATACTTAATTTTGACTAAAGCTCAAATTAGATAGAATCGAATTCCTCTGAAAAGAAGACAATCCCGCACAAAACGTAACTCCTGAGACGATGTATCGGCTGAAAGCAAGTGCAGGAATTTAAAAAGCAAGGAAAAAACGTGCAGAAAATTTTGTCCATTATCGAATCGATCGCCCATGAAAAGGGGATCTCCGTCGAAAGCGCCATGGAGGCTTTCAAAGAGGCGTTGATCAACACCGCCAAACGTCTGGTAGGGGAAGAGGGCACCTTTGAAGTGGAGATCGACCGGGACGAGCAAACCTACCATATCTACAAAGTCCTCACCGTCGTCCCCGACGGCGATCCCCGTCTGGAGGAGGACCCCGAGAGCTACATCCCCCTCGAAGAGGCCAAAGCTTACGACGAAGAGATCGAACCCGGCGATAAGATCCGCAGCGAAATTCGTCTGGAAGAGTACGGCCGCACTGCCGCCGCCAACCTCTTCAACGAACTGGAGTACCACATCCAGCGCCGGATCGAGCAGGATCTTTTCGAAAAGTACAAGGCCAAAGTCGGGAGCATCATCATCGGCACCGTCAACCGGGTCGACGACAACGGCAACACCTACGTCGAAATCGGGGAGCTCAGCGGCATCCTGACCCAGCGCAACCGGATCAAGGGAGAGAGTTTCAAAACCGGTGACACCCTCAAGGCTCTGCTGCGTTTTGTCAGCATCGATCCCAAGTACGGCATGCATCTGGAACTCACCCGCACGGCCCCGAAATTCCTCGAAGAGCTGATGAAACGGGAAGTCCCCGAGATTCAAGACGGGGCCGTGGAGATCGTCGCCTCCGCCAGAATCCCGGGAGAGCGTGCCAAAGTCGCCCTCAAAACCGACCGCCCCGACATCGACCCCATCGGCGCCGCCGTCGGGCAGCGGGGGGTGCGGATCAACGCCGTCAGCGCCGAACTCTGCGATGAAAACATCGACTGCATCGAGTACTCTCCCATCCCGGAGATCTTCATCACCCGCGCACTCTCCCCCGCCATCGTTCAGAGCGTGCGCATCGAAAACAACAACACCGCCGATCAGAAGGCGATCGTGGACATCACCGCCGATCAGAAAGCCAAAGCCATCGGCAAAAGCGGCATCAACAT
>CAYUXG010000034.1:0-7332 GCA_964448735.1 uncultured Nitratifractor sp.
GGGCGGGTCAAAACCCTCAATCCCTACGTCCACGGAGGGATCCTCCACAAACGGGGTGACGCCGCTCATCGAAGGCAAGCCGAGGAGCTCGGGATTACGGGAATCGATCTGGTCTGCGTCAATCTCTACCCTTTCCGGGAGACGATCGAACGGACCGACGACTTCGATGAGATCATCGAAAACATCGACATCGGGGGACCCACGATGGTGCGCAGTGCGGCGAAGAATTTCCAAGATGTGCTCATCGTCACCGACAGCTCGGATTACGACCGAGTTCTGGAAGCCCTGCAAAACGGCGATGACGATCTGGAGTTCCGTCGGGAGTTGATGATCAAAGCCTTCGAGCACACCGCCGCCTACGACGCCATGATCGCCAACTACATGAATCAGCGCTTCCACGACGGTTTCGGAGCGTGGCAGTTTATCGCAGGACGCAAAGTCTTCGATACCCGCTATGGAGAGAATCCCCATCAGCAGGGGGCGCTGTATGAGTTCGGCGATTTTTTCTCCAGGCATTTCCACACGCTCAAAGGCGAAGCGAGCTTCAACAACCTCACCGACATCAACGGTGCCGTCAAAATCGCCGCCGCGTTCGGCGACGAACCGGCGGTCTGCATCGTCAAACACGGCAATCCCTGCGGCTTCGCGATCAAATCCGACTTGCTGGAGAGTTATACCGAAGCACTCAAATGCGATCCCGTCAGCGCCTTCGGCGGCGTGGTCGCCGTCAACGGGATCGTGGACAAGCCTTTGGCGGAGAAGATGAACGAAATCTTCCTGGAAGTGGTCGTGGCCGGGGATTTCACGAACGAGGCTCTTGAAGTCTTCGGCGCGAAAAAGCGTCTTAAACTCTTCTCTCAAAAAGCAGATCGGCTTCGCATCGCCGGCGATCGGGCCGACTTCAAGCATATCGAGGGAGGCTTCGTCTATCAGACGGCCGATTGCATCTGCGACAACGAAGTGAAGCAAGCCAAGCAGGTCAGCCAAAGCGCGGCGAACGAGCAGGAGCGCAAGGATATGGAGATCGCGTGGAAAGTGGCGGGTCTGACCAAATCCAACTGCGTCGTCTATGTGAAGAACTCCGCCATGGTTGCCGTGGGTATGGGAATGACTTCCCGGGTCGACGCGGCGCGCTGCGCCCTGAAAAAGGCCGAAGAGATGGGGCTGGACGTCAGCGGGGCGGCGATGGCGAGCGAAGCCTTCTTCCCTTTCCGCGACAGCATCGACGCGGCTGCTGCGGCGGGCGTGCGGGCGATCATCGAACCTGGAGGAAGCATTCGTGACGAGGAAGTGATCGCCGCTGCCGACGAGCATGGGATTGCCCTCTACTTTACGGGAGTACGGCACTTCTTGCATTGATGCTTTATAATATTGATTGACATAGACTAAAGGTTTTTGATATAATCTCCGAAAATTTTAGGCGGCTCGCAGCCTTTGGCGGGCCCAAGGAGCAGGAAAATGGCCAAGAGTCTGTATGAAACGTTGGGAGTGAGCGAAAACGCCACTCCCGAAGAGATCAAAAAAGCCTATCGCAAACTGGCGCGAAAATACCATCCCGATATCAATAAAGAGCCCGAGGCGCAGGAGAAGTTCAAAGAGATCAATGCCGCCTACGAGGTGCTCAGCGATCCCGAGAAGAAGGCCAAGTACGATCAATTCGGCGATCAAATGTTCGGCGGACAGAACTTCAGTGACTTTGCCAGAAGTCAGGGAACCGACGTGGATCTGGAAGAGATTCTTCGGGCGATGTTCGGTGCCGGGGGCGGTGGTTTTGGCGGCTTCGGCGGATTCAGCAGCGGTGGCGGTTTTGGCGGGCGAAGCGGCGGCTTCGGCGCTTATCGGCAGCCTGATCTGGACACCCGTGCCCGGATCACGATTCCCTTCAACGTCTCGGTCCTGGGAGGCAAACATCACATTACGACAAGCGAAGGAGAGAGCTTCGATATCAAGATTCCCGCCGGAATCAAAAGCGGCGAAACCCTGCGCGTGCGGGGGAAAGGCCGAAGTTATCAGGGGCAGCGCGGGGATCTGCTGATTACCGTGGATGTAGCCCCCTCCAACGAGTACGAGCGCAAAGGAAACGATCTTTATAAGACGATCGACGTTCCGCTGAAAATTGCGCTCTTCGGTGGGAAGATCAAAGTGCAGACCCCCGAGAAAGAGGTCACGCTCAAAATCCCGAAAAATACCAAGAACGGGCAGAAGTTTCGTCTCAAAGGAAAGGGTTTCCCCGACAGAAAAAGCGGCGTGAAAGGGGATCTCTATCTGGTGGCCAATGTGGTGCTTCCGGATGTGGACAGCCTGCCGGAAGATCTTCGCAAAGCCTGCGAAGAGAAACTTCCCGAATAAAACGAAAGGAGGTCACGGATGCACAGCTATGACGAACCGGTCTACCTGATCAGCGTGGTGGCCAATATGCTCAATATCCACCCCCAAACGCTGCGTCAGTACGAGCGTGACGGTCTGATCGAGCCCGCACGTACCCAGGGGCGGATGCGTCTCTACTCGCAGCGAGATATCGACCGGATGAAGATGATCCTCCGTCTGACGCGGGATATGGGGGTCAACCTGGCCGGAGTCGATGTCATTTTGCGTCTGAAAGAACAGATGGAGAAGATGGAGCAGGAGATCGAATATCTGCGCGAAGAGCTCCGAAAAACCAACCGCCACGGAGTCGTCCCCGTAGGAAAAGCGGTGGTCAAAAAGAGTCGCTACGATCTGATCCTTTGTGAAAAGGATTGACGTCTCAAAAGAAAGGACAAGCGATGAAACGCTATCTGGGAATGAAAAAAGTGCTCCGGATCTATCTGGACAATTCCGATATCTACGAAGGAAAACCGCTCTGGCAGCAGCTCATGAAAAAGGTCAAAGAGGAGGGCCTTGCCGGAGCGACCCTGCTCAAAGCGGCTGCGGGAATCGGGGCCGAAACCGAACTGCATACCTTCGAAATCTGGAGCCTCTCCCAGAAGCTTCCGGTGATCTTGGAAATCATCGAAGATGAAGAGAAGATCTTCGATTTCCTCAAAAAATACGATGGGATGATCGGAGAAGGAATGGTGACTCTCGGCGATGTGGAAGTCCTGCGCTACAAAAACGTCAACGGCCGAGAGGGGTGAAGATGGGATTTCAGATGATCCTGGCCGTGGCGACGGGAGGAGCGATTGGGGCGACGGGACGTTATTTGATCAGTACGGGCGTTCAGAAAGTCGCGGGTACGGCTTTCCCCTACGGAACGCTTAGCGTCAACGTCCTGGGGAGTTTTCTGATCGGCTTTCTCTTTCTCTACTTCGAACAGACGGTAGCTCCGAACCAGAAGGCTCTACTGGTGACGGGGATGCTGGGGGCGCTGACGACCTTTTCGACCTTCTCTCTGGAGACGGTGCTGATGCTCCAAAGCGGCCTTTTCGCCAAAGCTTTTGCCAATATCTTTCTCAATGCGCTGCTTTGCCTCGGGGCAACCGTCGGAGGGATGGCCCTCTTCCGGAGAATCTACGGGATCTGAGGCTTCTGCCGCTTTGAATCGAATCGTTTTTTCCGTCGTTTTTCTCACGTTTGTATGGCTTCCTCGTCTCGTTGCAACCCCAATCAAGATCGCCAGCTGGAACGTGGAGAACCTCTTCGATGCTCACTACGACGGCACGGAGTACGAGGAGTACGTTCCGGGCAAGCACGGCTGGAGCCGGGCTATGCTGGAGAAAAAGCTCAATCACCTCTCGGAAGTGATCTGCGATCTGGATGCGCAGATCATCGCGCTCGAGGAGGTGGAGAACGACCGGGTTTTGGCTCTGCTGCAAAAGAGGCTCAAGAGAGTCGGTTGTGCCTATCCCTACCGCTACATCACCCATGCGCCGCCTCGCACTCCCGTGCATGTGGCCTTGCTTTCGCGGATTCGGCTCAAGCAGAGGCGGGATCTTCGTATCGCACCGGCAGGACGCTATCGCAGTATCCTCGAAGCGGTGATCCCCGGTTCGCATCCTCTGCATCTTTTCGTCAACCATTGGCGCTCCAAATCGGGACCGGAGAGCGAGCGGGTGCTTTATGCCCGCGCGCTGGTAGGCCGTCTGAAACGGCTGCCTCCCGGAAGCGAATACATCCTGCTCGGGGATTTCAACAGCGACTATCAAGAGTTTCGGATCATCGACCGCCGGCATAACGATACCCGCGGGATGACGGGGATCAATCAGATCCTCGGGACGTCGATGCAGGGGCACATGGTCCGAAAGGGCGATTTTTTCGCTCCATCTTCGAAAGGGAGAATGCTGCATTACAACCTCTGGATGGAGCTGCCCGCCGCGAAGCGTTGGAGTCACAACTTTTATGGAGACAAGGAGGCGATCGATGCCATGCTTTTGCCGCCGAGTCTGTTCGACGGTAGAGGTTGGGAGTATGTGCCGGAGAGCTTCGGCGTCTATCGCCCCTCTTATCTCTTTGGGCGATACGGCCAGATCCTGCGCTGGGAGTATCGTCACGGCCACCACACGGGGAGGGGCTATTCGGACCATCTTCCCATATTCGCCTCTTTTGAGAACTCTCCCCTTGCCCACAAAGCTACGAACTCTTCGACACGCTTGCATCGTGTTTCGAAAAGCTCCGTCGCCTCCGTTACGGTGGCTTTTCTCAACCGTCAAGAAGGCTTGAAAAAGCCGGTTCTACTCAAAGGTGCGACGGTGCTCTTTCGTCGGGGGCGTGTCGCCGTCGTGCAGCAGCGACCCGAGGGGGAAGCGATTCTGATCTACGGTGCGGCGGCCGGGCTAGAAGAGGGGGTTCGTTACGATCTGGAAATCTACGGGATGAAACGTTATCGAGGAATGCCCGAAATTACCGATTTGGAAATCATCCGAAGCAAAGGGAGGGGATCTTTAGCGCCTTTCGTGCTCCCTTTCGATCCCGATCTTTTCCGACGAAAGGGAGTCGTCTCCAAAGTGCTGAGCGATGTGGAGGGGATCTATCGTCACGGTATGCTCTACGTCGGCAAAAGCGCCGTGCCGATTCATTTCAAAAAGAGAAAATGGATTCCGGCCGAAGGAGCGAAAATCATGATAAAAAGAGCTCAAATAGGGTATTATAAAAATCATAAGGAGCTGGTGGTCTGGGATCGCCGCGACTATGAGAGCCTCGAAAAGAAAGAAGGAAAAAATGGAGTATTTTAGTTGGATTTTGGCGTTTCACGTGATGAGTTTCATTAGTTGGATGGCGATGCTTTTCTATCAACCCCGGCTCTACGTCTACCACAGCGAACATGCGGACAATCCCGGTTTCGTAGAGGTGGTGAAGATCCAAGAGTACAAGCTGATCAAATATATCGGCACGCCCGCTATGTGGGCGACGATCCTCTCGGGTGCGGCGATGCTCTGGCTTAGCCCGGCACTGCTCAAGATGCCCTGGATGCATGCGAAATTGCTCTTTGTCACCCTACTGATCGCTTACCATTTCACCTTGGAATACCATCGTAAAAAGCTGATCGAAAACCCCCATTACAAACCGGGGAAATTCTATCGTGTCTACAACGAAGTGCCCACGCTTTTGATGATCGGGATCGTGATTTTCGTCGTGGTCAAGCCGTTTTGACTCTAAGTCGTGCTTGTTATAATGGAAGCAATCTCACGCAAAAGGAACGTACATGACGCTACCTGAACTTCCCATTCCGATGCCGCCGGCAGACTTTCCGCTTCATATTCCGGAACTGATGCACCCTCTGATCGTCCATTTCGCGATTGCGCTCCCCTTTTTGATCCTCTTGTTGGAATTGGTCAATCTCGCGACGCGCAAACGCACGATCGGCGTGACGAGCTTCGCTTTTATGGTGCTTTTGACGATCATTCTCTATGCGGCGCTCTTGACGGGAAGCACCGATGCCCAGGCGGCCAAGGCGACGATGAGTGCGGGAGCGAAAGAGATGCTTGCCGAGCACAAGCAGTGGGCGGTCTATCTCTTCTACGCTTCGGTGGTGCTGATGTTGATCAAACTGCTCAGCGTCCTGGTACGCAAAACGCCCTTGCGGGTCTTTTTCTTCATCGTCTTGATGCTCTTTGCCGCGGCGACGCTGGCGACGGGCAAGCGCGGCGGAGCTCTGGTCTACACCTACGGGGTGAACGTAGGGGTCAAAAAGGCTGCAACTGCAGCTCCCTCGGCCGAAGACAAAGCGGAGGCCCAGAAGGAAGAAGCATCGGCTCCGGAAACGGCAAAAGAAGAGCCTGCAGCGGAAGGGAAGAGTGAAACTCCCGCTTCCGAAGAGAAAAAAAGTGAAACGCAGAAGGGTGCAGAGGAAGGGGAAGCCAAGGCAACGCCGCCCTCCGAAGTCCCTGCGGCCGAAGCAAGCCCCAAAGTCGAAGAGAAGGCGCCGGAAGCAGCTAACACAACCCCTTCTGCCGAAGAGAAGCCCAAAGAGTAGGAAAACGCCCCTGCCCCCGAAACTCCCGCTCCATAAACGATGTGCACTCCAAATCTCAAGGAGTGCACACGAGAGTCTACTTTTAGTCCTGAAGTTGGGATTCCGCGATCCCTCTCGATCTTATCCTTGACCTTTCAAGATCACTTCGCCGTATTCCGAAGAGCGCGTATTCGGCAGGGGCAGATTGTCTGCGGCACGGACGGTATAAACAAAAGAGATTTTGGGTTGCTCGCTTCGGTTGGGATTGGCCCGATGCAATACTTTGCAGTGAAAAAGGACCACGTCCCCTTTGTGTAGCTCATACGAGATCTTT
The DNA here is from genome assembly GCA_964448735.1 of uncultured Nitratifractor sp. GTDB lineage: Bacteria > Campylobacterota > Campylobacteria > Campylobacterales > Sulfurovaceae > Nitratifractor. The sequence goes on from CAYUXG010000034.1 coordinate 6,705, forward strand.
TGCTCGATGAGGGGGCGATTTTCGGGGATGTCTTCCCGAAAGTAGAGTTTTTCATCGAAGCGGTTGCGATCCAGATCCATTCGATGCGATCCGGGGATGAATTCCAAGACACCGTTGTCCGCATGCTCCTCTCCCAGCGCCAGCCAGACGCTTAGCAGGCGGTCGTCCCGGTAGTGCCAATAGCGAAGATCCTGATGCCAGCGGGTCTGGGTGCTAGTGTGAGGCATCTTGCTCATGATGGAGTTGTGGTGGGCCAATACCAAAACGGGATCGGGTCCGAGAAGTTCGCAGAGTGCGGGTCGAAGCATGGGATCGCTCATCCACTCCCGAAAGACGATATCTCGATCGTAGACTTGACGCAGGCGGCGGATCGTTTGACGATACTCTTCCCGCTCCTCCCCGATATATTCATACTCCGTCTCTATCGGTGGAACACGATAATGCAGATGAACTAGCGCAAGTTCCCGGATGAGATCGCAGCGTTCGGGATCGACGCGGTTTCGCAGCAGCAAAAGGCCGTCACGGCGAAACGCTTCGATCTCTTTTTCATGGAGATGGACGGTTTTTTCGGATGTTGACAAAGAAAATCCTTGAGAATCGTCGCAATGAAGATTCATAGTGAAAGTGC
>CAYUXG010000035.1:0-5421 GCA_964448735.1 uncultured Nitratifractor sp.
TTTGAGCGTCTGTTCGAGGCGGGCGAACTTCTCTTCGAACTCTTTGATTTGTGAACCGAAGATCAGTTCACGAATTTGATCTACGTTATTGACATTATTCTCGGCCATCTTTTCTCCTTTGACAAGTAAACAAAAAATCGTTCATAACATTCTAAATTTTATGTTCGATTATAGCAGATTTGTGGAGAATTTTTCTTAACTCTTTTAGAATACTAGAAAAGAAAATCATCGGATCAAGTTATTCTAAATTTTTGAAAAGCGATGCCGTATCCAGGCCGTAGAATTCCCGGTACTCTTCGTAGAGATCGGGGAAATGTTTTTTGAGGGCGAGGGGTTTTTGGAAGAAAAGTTCCGTCGTGACGGCGAAAAACTCCGCTTCGTTGGTCGCGGCGTATTCGCCGATGAGGCGATAGCGGCCCCAGTCGCGGTTTTTGACGGCCCGTTCATGCAAGGAGCAGTAGTGGCGGTGAAGGATGCGGCTCCATTCGTCCAGGCGGGAGCGCTCCAGGGGCGGAATGCCGTCGAAGCCCCCCTCTTCGAAGTCGAGCACGTGGGCGAGCTCGTGAAGCACCACGTTGTGGTTGCGTAGATGGTAGGCTTGGCGTTTGGCTTCGTGCCAGGCGATGACGACGGTCTCTCCTGCGGATTGGCCTTCGAGGATCATCTTCTCTTTGCGGTAGATGCCTCCCTCGGCGGAGATCTGCTCGGCGATCATGTCGTAGGGGTAGATCAGGATCGTGTGCAGGGCTTCGTAGCACTCGTTTGGGATCTTGAGCACCAACAAGCAGGCATAGAAGGCGATGACGACGCGCATCTCGTCGGTGACGTCGATTTTGATCCCGATGAACTCTTTGGTCGCGATGAAGTAGCGCAGTTTCCGCTGCAGTTCTTCGCGCAGGTCCGGAGGAAGCGCCCGGTAGTGGGGGATGCGCTCGAGCCAGGGGAGCCACTCGGGAGGGAAGGGCTCGTGGGCGATCTTTTTTTGCAGGCGGAGGCGGCGGAAGTAGAGCCAGTTTTGCCAGCCGAGCCAGAGGGCCATGAGCAAAAAGATGAAAGCGATCAGGCTCAGGTAGTAATGCATGGGGCAGCTTAGCTCTCTTTATCGGCGTCGGAGGAGGATTCGACCACGACCCGCAAGGGGGCTTCGGCGCTGCGCAGGTGCAGATCGCGTTGGGGGAAGGGGATCTCGATCTGATGCTCGTAGAGGGCTTTGTAGATCAGCAGCAAAAAGCGCGAGCGGGTGCGCAGCGGATAGAGGCTGGTTTCGCCTTTGATCCAGACGAAGAGTTCAAAATCGACGCTGCTGTCGCCCATGCCGGTCATGATGACCTGGTGGCGGCGGTATTTGTCCTGGTAGAGGTCTTTGAAGCCGCTTTGAAGCAGCGCTTCGGTGACGACGCGGATCACCCGCTGGGCGTCGGTGCCGTAGGCGACGCCGAAGGGGATGCGGAAGCGGCGAATGCGGTCGTTCATGGTCCAGTTGATCACCCGGTTCTGGATCAGCTCCTGGTTGGGGATGACCACGTCGATGTTGTCGTTGGTGCTGATGGTCGTCGAGCGCATGCGGATGTCGCTGACGTGACCGCGGAGATTTTCGTTGATCTCGATGAAGTCTCCGATCTTGATGCTGCGTTCGAACATCAGGATGAGTCCGGAGACGAAATTCGAGACCACGTTTTGCAGGCCGAAACCGATTCCCACGGAGAGGGCCCCGGCGACCAGGGCGATGGAGGAGAGGTTGATCCCCATGGCGTTGAGCGCCATGAAAAAGGCGATGATGACGATGAAGTAGTAGCCCAGGTTGGCGATGAGGGTGCGGGTGGCGGGGTTGATCGGATTGCGGGCATTTTCCAGGCGACGGATCGTCCGTTTGAAGAGCCCTCCGAGGAAGATCCCGAGAAGGAAGATCAGCAGCGCCAGAGAAATTTTCAGCGTGCTGACGTCCGTCGTGCCGATATGAAAGAGCGGGGCGTTGAGTTTCTCCCAGAAGAGTTCGAAAGCACTTTTGATCTCCTGATAGGTTGCTCCCTTGATCGTTTCGATCCTTCCGAGAATTTTCCGCTCCATGGCGTTGCTCAGATCTTGGAAATCGTTTTGGACGGGTGGAGAATAGGATTGGGCCAGGATTTCCTGCATCTTTTTCTGCAGGGTGAACGCCTTTTTGCTCTCATGGGATTGAAGGGCGCCGGAGAAGAGAATGAAGAGCTCCAGAAGTTTTCGATCCAGGAGCTCTTTTCGCCGGAGATTCAAAGCGGCGATGCGGTTGTTGAGCTTATGCACGGGCCAGCTGCGACCCATGAGGTTGTAGCGCTCCTGCTCCAGTTTGATCTCTTGGATCTGACGCTCCAGGCGGGTGAGATTGGCATCGAGCTGCCTGAGAACTTTGTGGGCATGAGCCGTATCGAAAGAGATCGTTTTCACGGCGTCGATGAGCTTGGATGAACCCTCTTTCAGTAAAGCGTCGTAACGTTTTTTCTTCGTTTCGTAAGTCTGTTTCCCCCGAAGATAGAAAGCGTACTCCAACTCTTTGGTGGGGAGGGTCGTATCGGAGGAGGGGAGTTTTCCCAGTTGGCTCTTTACGAGCGCGATCTTGTGCTCGAGCGAATCGAGATTGCGCTCGATCTCCGCCCGGGCGACGGAGGCGTTGATGAGTTGACGCACCAGTGTGCGGTAATCTTTCTCCGACTGTGGCCGGAGGATCTTGGCCGTTTTGGGAGGCGGAGTTTTCGCCAGGGAGATGAGTTTGTTCAGGAGCGCTTCGCGCAGAGCGATGTCGTCGCTGACATTGTGCTCCTTCGTCAGAGGCGAGAGCATCCGCTCATACACTTTCGCGGGCGCCGTCGCCAAAGAGGCGTTGAAATCGGCCCCCCAGACGAATCCGACAAACAGAAAAAAGAGAACGATGCGTTTCATGCGTCCGTGTCGGTGATCAATAGGGAGCGAAGACGATCCATCCCGAAGCGGCGCGCTCCAGGACTTCGGCGATGCCCGCTTGGCGGTAGACGATGCCGTCGATGTAATCTTTCTTTTTCCATCCCATGGTCTTCATCGTATTGACGCATCCGATCATCTCCACGTCGTAGCCGTCCATCAACGACTGGAGGCGTTTGAGGGTTTGAGCGTCGTAATCCTTGCGGATGACGCGCATCCCCGAGCTATAGAAGACCATCGCCACCTGCAGCGACTCGGGAGGATATTCGTTGAGCACGTTGTTGACCCCTCCGATGATGTGGTTGATGACATGGATATCGTCGGTTTTGACGGGGATGACCCATTTGCGGGGGTGGTCGAAGCTGGGTTTGGGGTCGGCGAACTGCATTTTGCCGAAGGCGAAGAGAGAGACGATCAGCATAAGAAGGATCTTTTTCATCGATACTCCATAAGAGATGGGATACAAATATTATAGCGAGTGTTTTCTACGATGAATACACGTTATAATCATCGAAATTCGGACAGAAGGATCGAATGTGATTAAAACGGCCAAAGAGTACAGGCAAGCGGTCGAAACACTCAAAAAATGGGCTTACGCCTACTATGTGGAGGACAATCCCCTCGTCACCGACGAAGAGTACGACCGGCTCTACCGGGAGGTAGAAGCCTGGGAGAGGAATCATCCGGAGCAGATTGACCCCACGTCGCCGACGCAGCGGGTGGGCGCGCCGCTGAAAGAGGGCTTTCGCAAGGCGAAGCACCTGAGCCGGATGTGGAGTATGGAGGATGTCTTCAACGATGCGGAGTTCGAAGAGTGGTACGCCCGAGTCGAAAAGCAATTTCCCGGCGAGCGTACCTACGTGGAGCCCAAATTCGACGGAGCGAGCCTCAACCTGATCTACGAGAAGGGAATGCTCCGCCAGGCGATTACCCGGGGTGACGGCGTGGAGGGCGAAGAGGTGACCAACAATGCCCGGACGATCCGATCCATTCCCCTGGAGATCGCTCACGAAGGGCTCATCGAAATTCGGGGCGAAGTGCTCATGACCCTGGCGGAGTTCGAGCGGATCAACAAAGAGAGAGTGGCAAAAGGCGAAGCCCCCTTCGCCAATCCCCGCAACGCCGCGGCGGGAAGCCTGCGCCAGCTCGATCCGGCGATCACCGCGTCGCGCAACCTGATCTTCCAACCCTGGGGCGTGGGGGTCAACGATCTGCGCTATGCATACCTGAGCGAAATGATGGCCTATGTCTACGATCTGGGCTTTCGCAAACCTCCCGTACGCCGGGTCTGCAACAGCGTCGAAGAGATCGAGGAGATCTATCGGGAGCTGGCCGAGATGCGTCCGAAGCTGGAGGTGATGCTCGACGGCATGGTGGTCAAAATCGACCGCATCGCGGTACAGGAGGCGCTGGGCTATACCGTCAAATATCCCCGTTGGATGGTGGCCTACAAGTTTCCCGCCGTGGAGAAGCAGACTCGGTTGATCGACGTGATTCCCCAGGTGGGGCGCACCGGAGTCATCACCCCCGTGGCGGTGCTCGAGCCCGTGGAGATCGAGGGGGTCACCGTGGAGCGTGCGACGCTGAACAACTACGACTACATCGCCAAGCTCGACATCCGCATCGGCGACATGGTGACGTTGATTCGAAGCGGCGACGTGATCCCCAAGATCATCAAAGTGCTCAAAGAGTACCGAACCGGCAAAGAAAAACCCATCCCGCGTCCGACGCACTGTCCCGTCTGCGGCAGCGAAGTGCTCGACGAAGGCCCTCTGGTGAAGTGTCAGAACCTCTCCTGTCCCGCCCGAGTGGTCAACTCCATCATCTACTACGCATCCAAAGGGTGCATGAACATCGACGGCCTGGGAGAGAAGATCGTCGAGCAGCTTTATCAAGCGGGTCTGGTCAAAGAGGTGGAGGATCTCTATCATCTAAAGTTGGAAGATCTACTCAAACTCGAGGGCTTCAAAGAGAAAAAGGCCCGCAATCTCCTCGATGCGATCGAAGCGAGCAAAGGCAGGGAGTGCTGGCGCTTCGTCAACGCCCTGGGGATCGAGCATATCGGAGAAGTGGCGAGCAAAAAGATTTGCGAACGTTTCGGTCTCGATTTTCTCGACGCAAGCAAAGAGGAGTTGATCCGGCTGGAGGGTTTCGGTGAAGAGATGGCCGAGAGTTTTCTCGAGTTCGTCCGGGTCAACGGCGAAAAGGTGCGCCGACTCATGCAGATCGTCCATCCCAAAGCGCCGGAGAAGGTGGAGGTAGAGGAGTCGCCCTTTACCGGAAAGAGGGTGGTCCTCACGGGGACGATGAGCCGCCCCCGCAGCGAAATCAAGGAGATCCTCGAGCGCCACGGCGCCAAGGTCAGCGGCTCGGTATCCAAAAAGACCGACTTCGTGATCTACGGCGAAGATGCGGGGAGCAAATACGAAAAGGCTCTCGAATTGGGAGTCGAGACGCTTCCCGAAGCGAAGATGTGGGAGATGCTCGGTG
>CAYUXG010000035.1:5521-7307 GCA_964448735.1 uncultured Nitratifractor sp.
CTCGAATTGGGAGTCGAGACGCTTCCCGAAGCGAAGATGTGGGAGATGCTCGGTGTTTAGCATTGGATGAGCAGATCCGCTATATCGGCTTTTCGAAAGCTTTCACCAGGGATGAAACGTGCTAAGATTGCACTCAAAAACGGGAGTGCGGGGATGAAAAGAGGCGTGCTGCTGCTCAATATGGGCGGCCCCAACAACATCGGCGAAGTGGAGCTCTTTTTGCGAAATATGTTTGCCGATCCTCGGATATTGCCCATGAACCGCTGGATGCGCCGTTTCGTCGGGAACATCATCATCCGCAAACGCCTGCACGAGGCCGAAGAGAATTATCGCGAACTTGGGGGCAAATCCCCTCTGAGCGAAATCACCTGGTCCCTGGCGCAGAAGCTCGAAGATCACGTCGGGATGCCCGTGCGTCCGGCGATGCGCTACGTGCCGCCCTTCGCCCGCACGGCATTGCTGGAGTTTCAAGCCGAAGGGATCGAAGAGATCGTCCTTTTCCCCATGTATCCGCACTTTTCCACCACGACGACCCTTTCGTCGCTGGACGATATTCAGGCCCAGTGCGACGCGCTGGGCTATCATCCCCGCCTTCGCTTGATCGAGCCCTATTACGACGACTACGACTACCTCGCGATCCAGGCCGATCTCATTGCCGAGTCCACCGAAGGGATCGAGACGAAGGAGTACGATCTGATCCTCTCCGCCCACGGTCTTCCCATGAGCATCATCCGCGCCGGAGACCCCTACGAGAAGCAGATCGAAGCCAATGCTTCCGCGCTCAAAGTCCTGCTGCATCAACGGGGGATGGCGTTCAAAAGGATCCGGCTCGCCTATCAGTCCAAGGTGGGCAACGCCGCCTGGCTGGAGCCCAACCTCGCCGACGTATTGCGTCGTCCGGAGAATCTGAAGGTCGTGATCTTTCCCCTCTCCTTTACGATCGACAACTCCGAGACGCTCTTCGAGCTGGATCGGGAGCATCGGGAAATCGCCGAAAAGATCGGCTACGAAGATTACCGGGTGGCGCATTGCCCCAACGACCGGGACGAGTTTGCGGAGTTTGTCGATGCGAAGATTGCACACGCTCTTTGATCGGCTCCCCTGGCGGACGATCTTTTGGGTCGCGATGGGGGCGATCACCTTCCTGGCACTGATGCCCTGGAGCCAGGAGTTGCCCAAACCCTTTCGCATCTGGGACAAGCTCAACCACTTCGCCGCCTTCGTTACCCTGAGCTGGCTGCTTCTGCTGGCCTATCGGCCCGCTACGTGGATCACGATCGGGTCGTTGACGCTTTACGGTGCCATCATCGAAGGGATTCAGTACTTTCTGCCCTGGCGCAGCGCCGACTGGACCGATCTAGCGACGGATGCCCTGGCCGCTGCGACAGGGGTGCTGCTCTGGAGACTTCTGATGAGGGGAGCGCTACGCGATGCGGCGCATCGCTGAAGCGGTCGAAGCCCGCTATGAAATCAAAGGCTCGCGCTTTTTGAGCCATCTTGTGCCCATCGAAGCGGTCGAAGCTCTGCGCGAACGGATTCGGGCCGAACATCCCAAGGCTTCGCACATCGTCCATGCCTACCGAGCGATCAACGACTACGATCAGATCGTCGAAAACTCCAGCGATGATGACGAACCCAAAGGGTGCGTTGATTCGTTAGCGACGCTATTTTGGGAAAAGCACCGAGGAGGAGTCGGATGACTTTGAGTACTCTTGAGAAGAACGAAATTTGCTTGAAAAATAGTCTGAGCAACGATTTTGCCCTCCTCAGACGTATGTGCATGGGT
>CAYUXG010000036.1:0-7245 GCA_964448735.1 uncultured Nitratifractor sp.
CACTCAAAATCGTATCAACGCCATATAAAAGGCCGTCCCTCCGAAGATCGAAAGCAGATAATTTCCCCGCCAACGATGCAATCCCATCGTCACGATGATCGCGGCGAGTTTTTCGGCGAGGGGGAGGAGTCGGGCATGGTGCAGATCGCCCAGAGTGTAAAAGACCAGAATCGTCAGAATCACGGGAGGGAAGTTGCGCTCGATGAAAAGGATCGCCCGAGGCGGCTTATGTCTGGCAAAGAAGAGAAAAGGCGCCGCGCGGGTCAGGAGATTGCCGAGTGCCAGTACGCCCAAAGCCGCCCAGAGATACCCCTCACTCACTCTCGATCCTTTTGGCAAAAAGCCCCATCCCCAGCAGAGCCAAAACAATCGCGCCGATCAGCATCCGATCCGCGGAGACGAGGGCCATCGCCGCAAGCGACGCCCCCGCACCGATGAGGAAAGGAGCCCGGCGTTTGCGGCTGCGGTACTGCTCCATCGCCAAGACGACGAAGAGGGCCGTCAAAGCGAAATCGATCCCCCGCGTATCGAAGGATACGAGGCTACCGAAAAGCGCACCCCCTGCCGTTCCCGCGACCCAATAGCTCTGATCGAGCAGCGCCAAATAGAGGTCGTAGCGGCGGCGATTGAGCCGGGGATCGGGACGGACGGAGGTCATCAGTGCATAAGTTTCGTCCGTCAGGGCGAAGATCAGGTAGGGTTTGGCCCGGCCGCTTTTTTTGAAGCGCGTCAGCAACGAAAGCCCGTAAAAGGCTTGGCGGATATTGACGAAGATCGCCGCGACGAAGAGATCGATCATCCCCGCCTTGGCCTGAAGCATTCCGATCGCGAGAAATTGAAGCGCCCCGGCATAGATCAGCAGGGACATCAGCACCGGCCAATACCATGCCAAACCCTGACTCACGGCCAGAAGGCCGAAGGAAAAGCCCAGTACCCCATAGCCCATCATCACCGGCAACGAAGCGCGAAAGGCAGCCGCCAACGCTTTGGCATCCCGATTCGAAGATCCGTGCTTTTTACCGCTCATCTCTGCGTTACCGACCCTTGCAGTAGGTATCCATGCGGTTGAACCACCCTTTTTTGAAGCGCCAGAGTCTGCGCTCGGGAGGCGCGATGTGCGTCAGTCGCTCCAGCACCTTTTTGCCGGCTACGGCGAAGGCGCAGTAGGGGTCGGGGTCCTTCGGATCCATGCGGTTGAGCACCTGATAGAGCCCCCAGCCTTTGCCCTGATAGCGTTCTCCGTCGTTGATGCCGTCGCCTTTGAAGTTGATATAGTCGATGAGGAGATAGGCTCCCCGGGGATCGACGGAGCCGTCTTTGCGAAAAAGCAGGCGCCGGTAGTTGTGCTCGACGATCCAGCCTTGCCCGTGCCTTCGGGCATATTCGAGGATTTTGGGCCAGGAGGCGTTGAGCCGATGGAGCATGAAGCGCGCCTGCAACCCTTGGGTACGGTCGAGAAACTCGGTCAATTGGCGCATCTTGGGGCTATTGCTTCTTTTGGCCCGCCGCCACTGCTCGTAACTGTTCCAGACGCAGGGGGTCTCGGGGCTCAGCCACTTGGGGGGCTTGGCCCCGTGGTCGATGAGAAAGCGCAGCATCGGGGGAAAGGCTTCCCAAAATCCCATCCGTTGCTCGGCGGTGTACCAGATAAAGTGGCCGATGCCGCAGGAGGCGAACTCTTCGCCCTTGTTCCACCAGACCAGCTTGCGCTTGAGGCCCGATCCTTCATTGAGCCAGATGCGATGGGCGATCTGCCGAGCCTGGGCATCGCTCAGACGCAGCTCGCCCGCCTGAAGGCCCCAGAGCATAAGCATCGGAAGGAAAATCGTAAGTCGTGTGAAGATCCGATGCATCGCTTCTCTGCGTAGAGCGTGTCTCAGGCCCCGGCTCCCTGAAGTTCCCGAAGTTTCTCAAGGACCGCTTCGACGTGCCCTTTGACCCGCACCTTCTCCCATTTGGCCCGGATGATGCCGTCGGGGTCGATGAGAAAGGTCGAACGTACGACTCCCATATACTCCCGGCCGTAGTTTTTCTTGAGCTGCCAGACACCGTAGGCTTGGCAAACCTCTTTCTCTTCATCGGCCAGGAGTGTGACGCCCAGCTCCTTTTTGGCGATGAAGTTCTGATGTTTCTTCACGCTGTCGGGGCTGACGCCGAGCACCGTGGCCCCCAGGGCTTCGAACTCCTTCAGATGCGCCGTGAAATCGAGTGCTTCGGTGGTGCATCCGGGGGTGTTGTCCTTGGGGTAAAAATAGAGCACGACCCAACTGCCCGCCAGATCCCGCAGGCAGACCTCTTCGCTGTCCTGGTTCGGCAAACAAAACTCGGGGGCTTTCTCTCCAACATTCGGCATCACGACTCCTTGTGTACCCAAATCGCGTAGAGTGCTTCCCTCTCCACGACGGGGTATAATTTGACGGAACTCTCTGCAAAACGACGTTTGAGAGAATTCGTTGCGCAAAGTATAGCAAAAGGGAAAGGGGCGCTTGCATGAACGAAGAAGAGAAGAAAAAGATACTCGAAGAGATCGAAGCGCTGATGCGCTATAGCGACCGAGAGGAGGCCACCGTCCATCCTGCGCTCCTGCACTATCTCGACGAGGAGGCGCTGCGCTCGATCCGGGACAATCTACGAGCTAAACGCAACCGGCTGACGGAGGAAGACAAAGAGTGGCTCAAAAAGTTTCGCAAAGAGGAGTGAAGGCACGTACGTTCCTCGCCGCTTTGGCTCAGATCGCAAATCCGTACCGCGCCAACCCCTTACGTAGCTCGGCGATCATGCGATTCTTGCTCCAACCGCACCATGCCGGAGCCAGGAGCGTCTCGTCGTCGATGCCGGCGGTAAGGCGCTGGACGGAGACCTTTTCGGGTTTGAGTTCCAGCGCTTTTGCCAGTACCCGAAGATAAGCCTCGAAATCGATGGGCGTGAACTCTCCCCGCCGGTATTCGTTGGCCAGGAGTGTGTTTTTGACCACGTAGAGGGGATGGTACTTGACCGAATCGATTCCCCAGTCGTAGGCGCTGCGGGCGGAGTCGAGCATCATCTTCTCATCCTCTCCGGGCAAGCCGAAGATCAAATGGCCACAGACCTTCAGACCCGCATCCTTGGCCTTGCGGATCGCCCGCTCCACATTCAGCGCGTCGTGGCCCCGGTTGATCCGCTCGAGCGTCTCGTCGTAGATCGACTGGATGCCGTATTCGATCCAGATCTCATGCTCTCGGGAGAGCTCGACCAAGTACTCCAGCGTCTCGTCGCTGACGCTGTCGCTTCGCGTGCCGATGCTCAGCCCCACGACTCCGGGATAGCCCAGCGCCCGGTCGTAGAGGGTTTTGAGCGTCTCGAAAGGGGCATAGGTGTTGGTAAAGGCTTGAAAATAGACAAGAAAGGTATCGACTCCGTATGCCCGTCGAAAATGCCGGCTCGTCGTCGAAACCTGTTCGTCGAGTTCGCGAAGCTGTTTGGAAAGAAGCGGATTCTCCCGGCTTTGGAGATTGAGAAAGGTGCGGCCGGCATTTTGAGCCAGATTGGGGCTGAAGGATTCGTTGAGGCAGAAGGTGCAACCCCCTTTGGCGACGGTTCCGTCGATGTTGGGGCAGGTAAAGCCGCTAAGCCCCACCGGCACTTTGCGCACCCTCCGTCCGAAGCGCTTCTTCAGATAGCGGCCGTAAGTGTAGATCGGTCGGATTTCGCGGAAGCTCAAACCTCTCCCCTGCCCCGGCAGTCGGTCGACTCGGCGCAACCGCCGGCAAAATAGTTGCCGTCGAAGCTGACGAGGGAGTAGTTTCGCTCCCGGCCCAGCGCATCCACGAGCCCCTCGACCGTGAGGAAGCCTACGCTGTCGGCCCCGATGTACTCGGCGATCTCTTCGGGAGTGTAACGGGTGGAGATCAGCTCCGCCTGGGTGGGGGTGTCGATCCCGTAGCGGCAGGGGAACTTGATCTCGGGAGCGGCGATGCGCATATGCACCTCCTTCGCCCCCGCCCGGCGCAGCATCCGCACGATCTGCCGCGACGTGGTCCCCCGCACGAGAGAATCGTCCACGATCGCCACACGCTTGCCCTCGATCAGATAGCGGATAGGAGAGAGTTTGAGCTTGACCTTCAGATCCCGGATCTGCTGGGTCGGCTCGATGAAGGTCCGGCCCACGTAGTGGTTGCGCACGATCCCCATCTCGAAGGGTGCGCCGATCCCCTCGGCGAATCCCATCGCCGCCGCCACGCCGCTGTCGGGCACGGGCAGCACCAGATCGACCTCGGCAGGCTGCTCCTGCGCCAGTCTGCGCCCCATGCGCACGCGGGTCTCGTAGACGTTTTTTCCGTCGATGATCGAGTCGGGACGGGCGAAGTAGATGTATTCGAAGGCGCAGGGACGATAGTCGGGTTCGAAGATCTGCTCCGAGACCGGCTCTTTGCCCTCCTCGAAGATCAGCATCTCTCCCGGGCGCACATCCCGCCAAAACTCCGCATCCACCAGATCCAGCGCGCAGGTTTCGCTCGCGACGATGATCCCGCCGTCGGGCAGGCGCCCCATGCTCAGCGGACGGATGCCGTAACGGTCGCGGATGACGAACATTTTGGAGCGGCTCTGGATGATGAGGCAGTAGGCCCCCTCGATCTTGGCCAGCATATCCTTGATCCGGTCGACGAGATGGTCCTCCTGGCTCTTGGCGATGAGATGGACGATGTTTTCCGTATCCATACTCGTCTGGAAGATCGCCCCCCGGTCGATCAGGCGCTGGCGCACCTCCTCTTTGTTGACCAGGTTGCCGTTGTGGGCGACGGAGATCTCCCCGAGTTTGTAGCGGGCAAAGACCGGCTGGGCATCCAGCACCGAATCTTTCCCCGCCGTGGAGTAGCGGTTGTGCCCGATGGCGCAGCGTCCCTGAAGCACGTCGAAACTGCTCTCGCCGAAGACCTCCGTCACCAGCCCCCGGTCTTTGATGAGACGGATTCGCTCCCCGTCGGCGCTGCTGATCCCCGAAGACTCCTGCCCTCGGTGCTGCATCGCAAAAAGCGCGTAATAGGCGATCTTCGCCGCATTCTCACTTCCATAGACTCCGACTACGGCACACATCAGCTTCTCCTTCCGACTGATAATCGAGCGAGCATCCGCTCGCTCTTCGCAAACGCTTAGATTCCGAGGGAATCGTTGATCGAATAGAGGCCGTTTTCGCGGCCCACGAGCCATTTGGCCGCACGGATCGCCCCTTTGGAGAAGGTCTCCCGGCTGGTGGCCGTGTGGGTCAACTCGATAAATTCGCCGTCGTTGTAGAAACCGACCGTATGACGCCCCACGATGTCGCCTCCGCGCAGAGCCATCACGGCGATCTCCTCCTTGCTCCGGGGGCCGATCTGGCCATCCCGGCCGCTGACGCGCACCTTCTCCAGATCCAAGCCCCGTCCCTTGGCGGCGAACTCCGCCAGGGTCAGAGCCGTACCGCTGGGGGCGTCCACTTTGTGGCGGTGATGCATCTCCACGATCTCGATATCGAAATCCTCCAGCGTGCGGGAGACTTGCTCGACCAGTTTCTTCAGCAGGGCGATCCCCGCGGACATGTTGGAGGCGTAGAGCACCGGCATCGCTTTGGAAGCTTCCAGGATGAGATTTTGCTGGTGCTGACTCAGCCCCGTCGTGGCGATGACCAATGCGCGGGGCTGCTTCATCGCCTCTTCGCAGAGCTCCTGGGTCGCCGCCGGAGCGGAAAAGTCGATCACCGCATCGCAGACTTCCAGCAGTTTGGCGATGCTGTTGGTCACCAGGGTCGATTCGGGAACGGGAGTTTTGAGCTCGTCATAGACGTGCACCGCCGCCAATTGTAGATCCGGATCTTCCGTCACGTTTTTGATCAGGTGGGCTCCCATGCGTCCGGTCGCCCCCAGAATGCCGATCTTGATCATGCGTCATGCTCCTGAATGTAATGCAACGCCTGCATGCCGGCGATCGCCCCGTCGGAGGCGGCGCAGACGACTTGCTTGGCCGCTTCGATGCGCAGATCTCCCGCGGCGTAGAGGCCGGGCACGGAGGTGTGCATGTTCAGGTCCACGACCACCTGCCCCTGCTCGTTGACGTCGCAGAGGAAGCTACCGTCTTCCTGCCGGAGCACCTTGTTGTTGACATTGTTGCCCACGAAGACGAAGAGGCCCGGGACCTCCAGCGTCATGGGCTCACGCCCGTCGTTGAAGACAATCTTGACCCCCTGCAAGCCCGTCGTGTCGCCGAAAGCCTCTTCGATGGAGGCGTTCAGGATGAATTCGATCTTTTCGTTTTTCATCGCACGCTCCACCGTCGGGGGTGCGGCACGGAAGGTCTCTCTGCGGTGAATGAGGTAGACTTTGGAGCAGATGTTGGCCAGATAGAGCGCCTCTTCCAGCGCCGTATCCCCGCCGCCGAGAACTGCAACCTCTTTGTCCTTGTAGAAAAAGCCGTCGCAGGTGGCGCAGGTGCTGATCCCCTTGCCGAAGAATTCCTCCTCCCCTTTGAAACCGGCTCTTCGGGGCGTGGAACCGGTGCAGACGATCACCGTTTTGGCCTCGACCGTTTCCGACCCCAGATCCACTTCGAAGTGATCCCCCGCTTTGCGGACCTGCTTGACCTCTTTCATCTCGTGTTTGAGACCGAAGTGCATGCACTGTGCCGGCCAGGGCTCCATCAGTTCCATCCCCGTGAGCCCCTCGCGGAAAACCCCGGGGTAGTTTTCGATTTCGCTGCTCTGGGTGATCTGTCCGCCGGGCATCCCCATCTCGTACATCACCACCTCTTTCAATCCGCCCCGGGTCGCATAGAGCCCTGCCGTCAATCCGGCGGGTCCGCCCCCTACAATCGCACAATCCAACATTGTTAGCACCTTTTCGATCTGAAATCAATCACGTAAAGTCTCGAACAAATCAGCCTTGCACTGATCTGTAGAAAAACTTTGACCGGTATTCGGGAAAATCATAGCAGGGAACGTCACGAGGCCGCAGAGTCCCTCCGCAGCCTCTAAATCGTCAGGAGAGAAGAGCGTCGAGCTTCTGGGCGAAGACATCCTTGCCCGCCGCGCCGACCATCTGATCCACCAATTCTCCGTTTTTGAAGAAAAGAATCGTGGGGATCGAGCGGATTCCGTACTTGACGGCGATCTCCTGCTCTTCGTCGGTGTTGACTTTGCAGATCTTCGCTTTGCCCTCGTAATCCTCCGCCAACTCCTCGATAACGGGAGCGATCATGCGGCAGGGTCCGCACCAGGGAGCCCAGAAATCCACCAGG
>CAYUXG010000037.1:0-7239 GCA_964448735.1 uncultured Nitratifractor sp.
CCTCCGTGACGACCATCGTCTGGTACGGACGGGACAACAATCGGCCCATCGGACGTCATGCCACCGGAGGGTCGGTCGCAGCCCCCGCCTTCGCCCATTTTTACCGGAGCCTACTCAAGATCGATCCGAATCTTCCGACGGTCTTTCCCGTTCCCGAAGGGGTCTATGTCGGAGAGATCGACGGGCATAAGGAACTCTATACCAAGATCTCTCCCCTCCCCAAAAAAGGGAGCGGGGATTTCTTAGACGAAGGGTTCCAGCCCCATCCTCCAAAGCCGGTACAAGGCAGCGGCGGAAAGCTCCCGAATCAAGAGGCGAGTGGAAACTCTTCCGTGATCTCTTCGGACCAAAGCTCGAATCCGGAGGAAGTGGAAGTGATTCCCCTGGATGGGGAGAGTGGAAGTGGTGCTTCAACGAACGGTTCGGTCGGCGGGAGCATCGTCGATCCTCTTCATCCGCCCCATCGACCTCCTCATGAGGTCAGCGGGGACAGCGGCTCCCTCTTCTAATTTTTCTGGCACTTATCCCCGGATGATGATCCGGGTATATCGCTTTCCGTAGCGCTGGATCAGTCGGTAGAGCTTTTTGGCATTACGGGGATGGACCCGAACGCAACCGTGGGATGCGGGATGCCCCAGATGCCGAATGGAGTAGGTGCCGTGGATGGCGTATCCCCCTTTGAAAAAGACAGACCAGGGCATGGGGGAGTGGTGGTATTTTTTGGAATAGTGCATCCTCTCAAGGCTGTAGGGACGGAAAACTCCGTTGGGTGTCCAGTACCCCCTGCGTGCCGTCGAAACCTTCCAATCCCCCACATAGTCGTTGTCCAGATAAACCCACATCCGTTGGCGTGATTTGTCGATATGTATTTGCACATAGGTTTGTGTGGGGTTGAGAAGGGTTTTCATCTTGAGGTAGGTTTTCGCATAATCCTGCGGCATCGGGAGCAGGATCTTTTTCAAGGAGAGATAACGTTCGGGATCCACAGGCTCCGGAGGAAGCAACGGGATCTCTTTGAGACGCAGATAAGGTTCCGCCGGCCACTGGACAGGATGGGGATCGTAGGATCGCTCTTCATCCAAGGTTGTTTTCAGATCGGAAAGCTCCGGTGAGAGATGAGGCGCTTGGAGAAGATGCCCGCTGGAGAGGTGGGGCAGAAGTTCCGTTTCGGGTACCTTCTGCGCTTTTTTCTCTTCGCTCTCTTGTCTCTTGATCTTTTGCAGCTCCAGGAGAATCGGGTCATCCAGAGAGTTGTCTCCTTTGAGGGGATCGGTACCGTTCCCCGCTGCCAGCAAAGCGGAGAAGGCCATACAGAATCCAAACCCTTTTTTCATCGGTACATCCTCTTTTCTCCCTTTGCATTTTTTGATCGGAGAGCTTTTGTGTACGTTTATGATTCCCGAAACTTGAATGATTGTAACACAGAGAAGATTGGAATCGGGCTAAAAGGGGAAAAGAGGGAAGGACGGAGAAAAGTTTCTCCGTCGGGAATCAGTTTTTGCTTTGATCATCCTTTTTGTTCGCGGGAGCAGCAGAACTCTTTCCGCTGTTCTCTTTTTGAATCGGGATCACTTTCGTCGCTTTCTTCTTGGCGATGGTGATGATGATGGCATTTCCTTTCTGGGTCGCCTTGATCGTGCTCGGATCTGCGTCGTCGGGGAGAGTGAAGCTCTCTACGGCGCTGCTGTTAGCGTAGCTGATCACTTTGCCGTAATTACCCTGCTGCTTTTCGACTTTTCGCTTCTCCTGGACTTCGATCGTCAGCATTCGGTTGTCGGTGCTGATGTTGACCTGGGCATGTTTCAAATCATCGACCTTGAGAGTCAACTCATAGTGATCCCCCCGATCCTGGAAACCCGAGCTAAGGATGCCGGCGGATTGGATGGGCATGGAGGCGCTCAGGTTCGACGAGGAGGGCAGGCTTTTCTGGAAATTTTGAAAAAGTTTATCCATCTGCTGCTGCATCGCACGCATCTGTTTCATCTGCATCTGAAAGACATGCTCCATCTGGGCGAAGGGATCACTTTGGCTATTGGATGCCTGGGGAGTGCTCAAGGAGACGGACGCAGAGGCCATCGAGAGAGCTGCGGCAAGGGATAGGGCGATTTTGCTGAAATTTTTCATGGGAAACTCCTTCCAAATATTTTTATACTTGAATCGTAATGACTCAAGTTTAACGGAAATTAAACTTGATCAAGATCAAGATCCTTTTAGACTTGCCGCTCTATAATGCGGCATCACAACAAATAGGAGTAAATATGTCAGATATCGTCAAAGAACCGATTGAAGTTCCCGGTGCCACGGTGCCTTTCTTCACCTACAAGATGGGGGAGACCCAGTATTACGAGTTCGATACCTCGAAGTGTGGCCCCCCGGAGCCCATGGTCAACGCCATGGCCGGCCTCAAACTGATCGACGGGCCCGACAAACGCCTGGTGATGATCAACCACAAAAAACCGATGGGGTTGCTGGAGAAGGTCGAGAAAAATTACAACATCGCCGAAGAGAGCCTCCCCGACGGTCGGGTGAAACTGATCTTCTCTTATAAAAGCGGTGCGAGTGAAGAGGCCAAACTCGACGACGCCTCTTGCGCGGGGTGAGTTGAATGTTCTCCGTCTCCCGTGATTACGCTCCTCCCTTCGGGATGATCGCTCCCTTTTTCGTGATCGGGACGATCTTTTTCTTTCTGGGGAGTGTCGCTTTGCTCTTTCTCGATCCCTCCAGAGGCCATTTCGATCCGGCGATCGCCGGGTGGGTGCACTGGTTTCTGCTGGGATTCGTGATGATGATCATCTTCGGAGCGATGGCGCAGCTCATTCCCGTGGTCGTGGAGGTCGGACACCACTCGGTGGATCTCTATTACGTCATATGGCCTCTGCTTTTGGCGGGGACGCTGCTGATGGTCGGGGGATTCTGGATCCATGCGGCGGTCCTGCCCTACGGGGGGCTGCTGGTGCTCGTGGCGATGCTGATCTACCTCTACGATACGCTGATGACGCTCAAGAAGGTCCAAAACATCACCCTGACGGTCAAAACCGCCGTCGCGGCCAATCTCTTCCTCACCACCGGGATCGTCGTGGGCTTTCTCATGACCTTGGCGATCGGTGCCGGGGTGAAGGTGGATGTGGGCTGGTGGCTGCAGACCCACGCCGTGCTGGTGCTGGGAGGCTACGTCGTCTTGACGATCATGGGGCTCTCCCTGATCTTGTTGCCGATGTTCGGTTTGGCGCACGGCTTCGACGAGACTCCGATCAACCGGGCTTTCAATTTCATGCTCGCGGGGGTGATTTTGCATCTTCTCTCCACGATCGTGGGCTTCGGTTTCGGGCGTTTCGCGGCGATTTTCATCATGCTTTTCGCTCTGGGACTCTATCTCTGGCAGATCGTCCTGATCTACCGCACCCGGGCCCGCAAGGAGAACGACATCTGGGCGCGTTCGATGTTTTTCGCCTATGCTTCGCTGGTGGTCGCGATGCTGCTGGCGATCCCCGCGGAGATCTTCGGATCGGAAAAGCTCGTGCTTGCTTCGGGCTGGTTTCTGGTGATGGGATTCGTGACTTTTCTCATCACCGGCCACCTCTACAAGATCATTCCCTTCCTGGTCTGGTTCGAGCGCTACAGCCCTCTGGTGGGCAAGCAGAAGGTGCCGATGCTGAATGAGATGTATCCGAAAAAGATGGCCGACTGGGAGTTCGCTTTCACGGCTCTGGGGACGGTGATCGCGGGTATCGGGCTCTTGAGCGGATGGAACGATCTCTACTACGGCGGCGTCGCCTGCTTCGTCGTGGGAGCGGGATTCATGCTCGCCAGCGTCAAGTGGATGCTCACTTTTGGAAGCAAAGCGAGCGAAAAGTAATAGAAATTTGGAAGGAAAAACGATGTGTGATATTACGAAAGAACAGGTCTACGATGCAATCCGCAACGTGGTCGATCCCGAAGTGGGATTCAATTTGGTGGAGATGGGGCTGATCTACGACGTGATCATCGACGATGATTGCAACGTCAAAGTGGTCATGACCCTCTCGACCCGGGGCTGTCCGCTGCATCAGATGCTGACACAATGGGTCAAAGATGCGGTGGAGATGCGCGTGCCCGGGGTCAAAGAGGCAGAGGTCGAAGTGGTCTGGGAACCGGCCTGGAACATCTCCATGGCCGACGACAATGTCAAAAAGGCTCTCGGCGCCCTTTAACTCCCTCCATCTCTCCCAGGCAAACGATTGACGGTTTGAACTCCGTCAGTCAAGCTCCGATATAATACCTCCAACTCTATCTTCTTCCGTGGGATTTTTATGAAAAAAGTTCTCTTTTGGATCGTTCTGTTGATCGCTCTTCTCGCCGGGATCATTTTCACCTCTTTTGGGCAAAAATTTGTGCTGCTTCCCGCGGCGAATCTCTATCTACGTTGGAGCGTGCCGGAGCACCGCGTGGTTTTGGATCGTCTGCATCCGACTTTCAACCGACTTGAAAGCAGCGGGACCGTGGACGGATCGATCCGTTTCCAGGTCGCCGGACCGGTACGGTGGATTCCGCTTCGTTTCGATCTGGAGTACCGGATCAAGGCCAGTGAATTGATACTCGAGCGTCACCGTTATCCTCTCCAAATCGATCTGCAGGGAAGAGCATCGGGGACGCCGGAGAAAGTTGCCGTCCGGGGGAAAGGAAAAGGATTCGATGCGAAACTGGCGTACCGGTTTCTCCTGGAAAAGAAGAAGATCTATGGAGTGCGGGCTACGATGGAGGGAGGAGAGATCGAGCAGCTATTGGTGCTCGCCGGCGTGCCCCCCTATGCCCGGGGTCGGCTGGATTTGAATGCGGATCTCCCGAAAATCGAAGGGGAGCATCCGGAGGGATCCGTGACGTTCACCGTGCGTGAAGGGGTTTTGAATGCCAAAGCCCTGGGCAAGGAGTTGCATGTTTCTCTTCCCGAAAAAGAGCGTTACACCCTGGAGGGTAGGTTCCGAATGAGTGACGGATTGCTCCGGGGAGAGGCACAACTCAAAAGTGCACTACTCAATCTGGACCTGAAAAATTTCCGAGGAGATGCTTCGTTCCGGGTTTTCAAAAGCGACTACGATCTGGAGATCCCGGAACTCTCCCGCTGGAGCAAAGTCACGGGCATGGCACTCTACGGTCCGATGCAGATGGGCGGGCAACTCTATTACGACAGGCTCAAACGTCTGATGCAATTCAAAGGGGAGAGTGAAAGCCTAGGCGGCAAACTGGGGGTTCTCTATGACGGCTCTTCTCTGTCGATCAAGCTCGATCGGACGGGAATTCCTGAGATTTTAGCTCTGCTCGGCCAACCGGCCCTGGTCGAAAAAGGGACGCTCGACGGAGAGATCCGGATGGCGGAACTCTCCAAAATGAAGGGTAGCTATCTTCTTGAAGGCCGGGGAACGTTGAATCGGGGCGAAGTGAAGAAATTCGCGGGAATCGATCCCGGAGAATCCCGTGCATTTTCATTCAAGAGCCAGGGGAGACTCAACGGCAAATCCCTCGATGCCGCTCTCTCCTATCGCAGTGCATCGGCTTTCCTGACGGTACCGAAGCTCCACTACACTCTTCTGGGGAATACCCTGGAGGGAAGCTACCGTCTGGAGCTGCCGGACCTTTCGAAACTTGTGGGGCAATCGGACAAGCGTAAAATCCCGCTTCTAGTCCAAGGCGATCTCAAATATCTGGGGATCAAAAAGTATCTGCAAGTGAGAGGAGAGAGCGGCTCGCTGGGCGGAAAGATCCGTTTCGACTACGGCGGAAACCGTCTGAAGGTGGAGCTGAAAAAAGTCGATCCTTCGACTCTGATGAAGCTTGCAGGAGAGCCCTCCTACTTGAGAAGTGCCCGTTTGAACGGGTCCGTTCTGCTCTCCGATCTGATCCAGAAAAAGGGGAATTACACTCTGGCCCTTGACGGAACGGCGAATCGGCAGGTTTGGAGGAAGAGTTTCGACTTCGATCCCGGAAAGAGCTTTACGCTGCATGGAAAAAGCCAGGGCACGCTTGCAGGAGATCTCCTGCAGGGGGAAGCCTCTTTGCAAACTCCCTGGGGAACTCTCCAGCTCAAGCCCATGCATTTTTCGTTGGCGAAAAAGAGTTTCGAAAGCCGCTATCTCTTGAAGATTCCGAAACTTGAAAAGCTCCGGCCCCTGACGAAAAAGAGTTATCACGGTCCCCTGGAGTGTGCAGGGGATCTTCGCTGGGACGGGCAGAAATTTACGATCACCGGTGCCGGAGAAGAGTGGGGCGGGCGTTTCGCCTATCGGATGGAGGGGCAGCGGGTGATTGCCAAAGCCAAGGATCTCGAGATGCGATCTTTATTGAAAATGCTTGGCTACCCCGAAATGCTCGACGGCCGGGCCGGAGGCTCGCTGGATTACAGTTTTGCCACGGAGAAAGGAACGTTGAAAGCCGAGATCCTCAAGGCACGGCTCCTTCCGGGAACTTTGACCCAGGCAGCATCTTTGCTGCTGAAGTACGACCTTTCCAAAGAGCTTTTCGATCGTTCGGTACTCGATGCCCATCTGGAGAAGGATCAGGCGATTTTCAATTTTCGCGCCCAATCTCCTCGTTTCCTCCTGACGATCAAAAAAGGGAAGATCGACCGCAATCGTCAACGAATCGATGCCTTGCTGAGTATCGATGATCGGGGCCACGTCTACAAAGTGAAGTTGCAGGGCCCGCTCTCTCGCCCCCGAGTCCTCCCCCTCATGACCCAGGCGTTGGAGAAAAAGATCACGAAAGTCTTGCATAAAAAGGGGCTGGACAAAAAGATCGACAAAGTGATTCCCAAAGAGATCAAGTCCGGGGGGAATCCCATCGGTGACCTGATCCATAAACTCTTCTAAGGCAAAAAGATGAACAAAGTTCTGCGTGAAATCTATGGTGCAGGGATCCTCTTTTTCTACTATTTCAAGTGGCCGATGATTCTCGGCTATCCGGCGCTGGTCTACGGCTTGGATTATCCGCGCTGGTGGGTCATGGATCTGCTCTGGCTCTACTGCGTCGCTCTGGCGCTGAAGGATTTGATATGGAAATTCATCCTCAAAAAAAGCTACTGCGATGAGGGAAGCTGCGGCCATCGGAAAAAATAGGGGCATGAAGTCCGATGAAATGGAGTTTCAACCCCTTTTGGCTACAATGATGAAGATTCATATCGTGAAGGAGGAGTTATGGCACTGTTCAATCTTTTTGGCTCGGGAGAGGAGGATCGGGAGGCGAAGATCCTCTTCGGTTCGACGGAGG
>CAYUXG010000038.1:0-5889 GCA_964448735.1 uncultured Nitratifractor sp.
ACCCAGGCGGGAATCGGCACCGGATCCCCCGCCGCGTAGGAGTGCATCCCGCTAAGGTAATAGTTGACCCCGAAGTAGGTCATAATCACCGAGCTATACGCCAGCACCGCCGCCGTATTGAAAGCAAAGATCCCTTTGAGTCTGGGGATGAAGCGCATATGCACCACCGCCGCATAGACCAGGATCGTTACCGCCGCCCAAGTCTCCTTGGGGTCCCAGCCCCAGTAGCGCCCCCAGCTTTCGTTGGCCCAGACGCCGCCTAGGAAGTTGCCCACGGTGATGAGCGCCAGGCCGATCAGCAAGGTCATTTCGTTGATGATCGTCAGCTCACGGATCGCCCGGTCCATGTTGGGATGCCCGTTTTTCCCTCGCAGGACAAAAAGCAGGAGCACCAGCATCCCCAGAAGCGCTCCCAAGCCCAAAAAGCCGTAGCTGGCGGTGATGACCGCCACGTGGATCATGAGCCAGTAGGATTTGAGCACCGGCACGAGGTTGGTGATCTGCGGATCGAGCCAATTCAGATGCGCGACGAAGAGGAAGATCCCCGCCAGTACCGACGTCGCCGCCAGGGTCAGAGGCGAACGGCGGGAGAAGACGAATCCCGCCAATACCGTGGCCCAAGCAATGTAGAGGATCGACTCGTAGGCATTCGACCACGGAGCGTGCCCGGCAATGTACCAGCGCAGAGCCAGCCCCACCGTATGTGCCGCGAAGGCGGCAATGAGCACCGCCAGAGAGATGCGAACCGGCCATTTGAGAGAAAACTGAGGCTTGATAATATGAATGAAGGCGAGAATCAGCAGGAGCAATCCCACCAGAATGTAGACCGGCACCAAGCGGTTGAAAATATTGAGTTTATTGTAGGCGATCTCCAATTCGATCCGCTTCTGCGACGGGATCACCGACTTCCCTGCGGCATACTGGAAACGTTTGATCAGATCCAGCGCTTTGTCCGCATGCTTCCAGGAGCCGGTTTTGATCCCCTCTTCGACCCCACTGAAGTAGTCCGCCGTGAGCATCTGGACCACCTCCTTGGCTTTGGGAGGGAAGGTTTTGATCGCATCCAGAGGGGCGAACCAGCGCTCTTTGGGATCTCCGGGAAGCGGATAGATCTTCAGCAGCGATCCCTGAAAAATCATGTAGGCGATGTTGAGCCGCTCGTCGGCTTTGAGCAGATCTTTGTCGTATTGATTGCGGTCGGCACTGCGCTTTCTTGTCGCCTTCATCACGTCGTCACGCAGGAGGTACTCCCCCGTCTTTTTGTCGAAAAAGTCGTCGTAAGCCGCATATTTCGCCGTCTTGGGCAGCCCCAGCTTTTCGGCGATACGGGGGTGGGAGATCTTGATCATCCCCAGCTTCTGGTAAATCTGGGGCTCGGTGAGCATCCCCAGCAGCACCTGATCGGCATTCATCCCCAGCATCGTGTTTTTGCGGGCAATCTTCGAGAGGATCTGATGGGCCAGGGTGTCCACCGGCTCCATCCGCCCTCCGTTGCTCTGCACGACGAGCCTACCGAAGCGAAGGGCATGCTCCGGATTGATCGCCTGAAGCTGATGGATCTCTTTTGGCGTGACTTTGCTCGTATCGATCGAGGCGGCATGCAGCGTGCCGCTTTGGGCCAGGAGGCCGGCGATAAGCAGTACGGCCGCAGCAGGGGCCGACTGGAGTTTGCGCAGTTTGCGCCGCAGGGTCTGGAAACGTCCCTTGGGGCTGAGATAGCTCCAGAGAAAACCGATCGCCAGCATCAGATACCCTATGTAGGTGATCCAGGTCCCCGGATCGTGGTTGACCGAAAGGACCGTCCCCCTCTCATCGGGATCGAAGGAGGATTGGAAGAAGCGGAATCCGCGATAGTCGAGGACATGGTTCATATAGATATGATAAGGCATGGTGACGTTGCGCTCCTTGTCGATGACGGTCACGTAGCTGGAGTATTCGGAAGGGCTCATCGAGCCGGGGTAGCGTTTGAGTTCGAACTTCCTCAGCTTCACCTCGAAGGGCAGAGGAATCACCTTGGCGCCGTAGCTGAGTTTGACGCCTAGATCCTTGAAATTGACGATCTTGGGCGCACCCACCTGGGCTCGGCGTCCCGTCAGACGCACCGTTTCACTCTTGCCGTCGTGGCTAACCTTGATCACCAGCATCTGGGGGTAGCGACCTCCGGGTTTGAGTGCGGCACTGCGCCACTCGACCTTGGCATGGGGGACGACTTTGCGCAAGACTAGGGAGTTGCCGGCGAACTGGTAGAGCATACGGGGCTTGAGCTCATGAACTCCCGCCGCGAGTTCTCCCGTCTTTCGTGTCGCCATCGAGAGCGTATGGATCGCTACCGGCGTCTCCATACTGATCGTACCGTTACTCTCCCGCAGATAGATCGTGGGTTTCACGGTGGAACGTTTCCCCTCGAAAGAGAGAAGAAAATTCCCCAGATCCTTCTGCTGCCCTTTGGCCAGGGCGAGATCTTCTCCCTTGCCCCCGTTAGAAACCTTCATCTCCAGCACCGTGCTCCCCCCTTTGGCGACAGGGACCACCGTCTCTTTCGCTGCGGGAAGGTAATCGAGCAGGTCGATCTCGACCTTTTTCCCGTCGATCTCCAGCGTATCGTGAAGGCGATTTTTCGTCATGGAGGAGAGAAAGAGCGGCCGCTCGTACTCTTCCACCTTCTTTCCGCTCTTGAGCGCCACGTCGAGCATCATCCGATCGCTGACCATGAGCCGGGAGCTCTGACCGTCACGAATGTGCAAAATCCCCTCGTACCCGACATAACGGGTCACGAGCGCTCCTACCGCGATGAAGAGAAAAGCCGAATGAAGAATCAGCTGTCCCCACTTCTCCCGGCGGTACATCCGGAAGCGAACGATGTTGTAAAGTACCGTGGCAACGAAATAGAAGAGCAGCAATTCGAACCATCGGGCATTGTAGACCAGAGCCCGGGCCGTCTGAGTTCCGTAGTCGTTTTCGATGAAAGTCGCGGCTCCGATGGAGACGGCGAAGATCAGCATCAGCGCCACCGCCACTTTCATGGAGAAGATTTTATTTAACATGTTTTTTACCCTTGAGGAGAAATTTTTGCCGATTGTAGCAGGATAATTTTAACCGTCTGTGTAACGGACTCCCTATTCGGCGGCGGGAAAACGAAGCGAGAAGAAATCGTATACTCTTGGACTTTCCATTTGAGTAGCGACGTATTATTTCAGCTCGTCCCAGCTCTTTGCGATACTCACCGAGCATTTGAGCGGAACTTCCAGGGGATAGATCTCCTCCATCACCTTCCGGAAGCGTCCGGCAAGGCTTTGCGCCTGCTCCTGCTCGATTTCGAAGATCAGTTCGTCGTGGATCTGCAGAAGCATCTTCGCCGGCAAAGCCTCTTCCCGGATCAGGGTGTCGATCTCCAGCATCGCCAGTTTGATCAGATCCGCCGCACTCCCTTGAAAGACCGTGTTGACCGATTCGCGCAAGATGGCGGCTTTTTGCATTCCTCCGGCGTTTTCGTAGTCGAAGTTGCGCCTGCGTCCCAGCAACGTCTCGACGTAGCCCTGCTCCTTGGCTTGCTCCTGCACCTTCTCGATGTAGCTTCGCACCGTGGGAAAGGCGGCGAAATAGGCCTCGATGATCTCCTTGGCCTCTTTGACGGAGATGCCCAGCTCCTCGGAGAGTTTGCGCGACCCCATGCCGTAGAGCAGCCCGAAGTTGATCGATTTGGCGAAATTGCGCTTGTTCGGGGCCTCTTCGGGGCCGAAGAGCTTGATCGCCGTGGCCATGTGAATATCCTGATCCTCGGCGAAGGCTTCCCGCAGCGCCGCATCCCCGCTGAAATGCGCCAGAAGACGCAGCTCGATCTGAGAGTAGTCGATGGAGACCAGTCGCTCGCCCTCCTCGGCGACGAAGGCTCGGCGCACCCGCCGCCCCAGTTCGCTGCGCACCGGGATATTCTGGAGATTGGGATCTTTCGACGCCAGACGCCCCGTCGCCGTCCCCGTCTGCAGAAAGGTCGTATGCACCCGCCCCTCGGGATCCGCCGCGGCGAGTTTGAGCAGGGGCTCCACGTAGGTCGAGAGCATCTTTTGCACCTCCCGATACTCCAGGATTAGCGGCACGACCGGATGCTCCGATTTGAGCTTTTGCAAAACCGCTTCGTTGGTGCTGTATCCTCCGCTTTTGGTCTTTTTGCCCCCCTGAAGCCCCAGGGTGCCGAAGAGCACTTCGCCCAGCTGCTTGGTGGATTTGATATTGAACTCCGTGCCCGAAAGGGTATGAATCGCCTCCGTCAGGCGGGCGATTTCTCCGGAGAGCTCCTGTTTGAGCGCCGTCAAATGCTCCCGGTCGATGCGAATGCCCAGGCTCTCCATCGCGATGAGGACGTTGATGAAGGGGAACTCCACCTCCTTGGCTTCCTTGAGCAGATGTTCGAGACCGGCAGTTTCAAAAAACGATCGGAGCTTGCGATAGAGCCGCAGCGTCGCCCATGCATCCTCCGCAGCGTAAAAAGCCGCCTCCTCCAATGCCACGGAGGAGAAATCCTCCCCCTTCTTCACCGTCTCTTTGAAAGATTTCATCCGATAGTTCAGAAACTTTTGCGCCAGAGTATCGAGCCCCACCTTGCTCCCCGGATCCAGGAGCCAAGCCAGGATCATCGTATCGGCTTCGGGTTCGATGCGCTCCATTCCCAGCGCATGGTAGAGGAGCGAGAGGTCGAATTTGAGATTCTGCCCCACGATGCGACGGCGCATCAGCTCCTCGATCGCCGCCTTGGCTTTGGAGGGGGCGATCTGGGGGCCTACGCCCAGGTAGCCGTGGGCCACGGGGACGTAGTAAGCCCGATCCTCCTCGAAGGCGAAAGAAAATCCCACCATCGTCGCATTGCGCGTATCGAGCCCCGTCGTCTCCGTATCGAAAGCGACGACGGCATCTTCGGGGATGCTTCGAAGCACCGTTTCGAGCTTCGCTTCGTCGTTGAGAAGCACCGCTTCAAAGGAGGGGGCGGCTTTCGCACTCTCGCCGGCGTCGCTTGCGCCGTCGCGCCTGGGGCTTTCGCCTCCTCTCGCCCAGCGCAGCGCTTGGCGCATTTCGTACTTTTCGAACTCCTCTTCCAGCGCCGAGAGGTAGTTGCGATCTTCGAAGGCGTACTCCTCCAGCGCACAGCTGTCGAAGACGTCGTCGACGAGCCGCACCAGCTCTCGGGAGAGAAAAGCCTGCTCTTCATGCTCGGCGAGGAGTTTGCGGATCCTCGGCGTCCCCGCCTCCTCCAGATGGGCGTAGAGATTTTCAAGGGTGTGAAATTGGTTGATGAGTTTCGAGGCGGTTTTGGGGCCGATGCCCGGCACGCCGGGGACGTTGTCGCTGCTGTCGCCGATGAGTGCCTGAAAATCGACGAAATCCTTCGGATGCACGCCGAACTTGTCGATGCAGCCCGCTTCATCCACCGCACGCTTCTTGACCCAATCGTAGAGATAGACCTTCCGATCGTCGAGCAGCTGATAGAGATCCTTGTCCGAGCTGACGATCTTGGCGACGATCCCCTGCTCTTTGCCGCACTTGGTCAGCGTGGCGATCACGTCGTCGGCTTCGTAGCGCGCCTTGCTCAGATTGGCAAAGCCCATCTTCTCCACCCACTCGATCGCCACGGGCAACTGCCGGATCAAATCCTCCGGAGGCGCGGGGCGGTTGGCCTTGTACTCCGGATAGAGATCCTTGCGGAAGGTCGGCCCCTCGCTGTCGAGCGCAAAGACGATGTAGTCGGTGGCATGATCGCGCTGAAGCTGATGGATGAAGTTGACAAACCCCGTCAAGAGCCCCGTAGGAAAGCCCTCGGAGTTTTTCAGCGGCGGCAGGGCGAAATAGGCCCGGAAAAAGAAAGCGAAAGTATCGACGACGGTGATGGTTTTCATA
>CAYUXG010000038.1:5989-7206 GCA_964448735.1 uncultured Nitratifractor sp.
CATGTCCATCCCCAAATGCCCCAAATGCGGAAGCGAATATGTTTACGAAGACGGCAGCCTCTACATCTGTCCCGAGTGCGGCCATGAGTTTACCCAGAGCGATCTGGACGCGGCGGCCGAAGAGGGCAAGCTGATCGTCAAAGACGCCCACGGCACCCTGCTCGCCGACGGCGACGACGTGATCGTCATCAAAGACCTCAAGATCAAAGGCAGCTCCTCCACCATCAAAGGAGGCACCAAGGTCAAAGGGATCCGCCTCTGCGAAGGCGACCACAACATCGACTGCAAAGTCCCCGGCATCGGCGCCATGCAGCTCAAAAGCGAGTTTGTCAAAAAAGCGTGAAGATCGCCATCGTTCGCCTCAGTGCCCTGGGCGACATCATTCACACCGCAGCCTCGCTGCCCTTTCTCCGCGCCGCCCTTCCCCACGCTCACGTCACCTGGTTCGTCGAAGAGAAGTTCGCCGGCATCCTGGAACACCACCCCCTCATCGACCGGATCATTCCTCTCGACCTGCACGGGCTCAAACGACACCCCTCACTGGCACTTCTGCAGGAAAATCTCCGTCGTATCCGATCCGCCGGTCCTTTCGACAAAGTGATCGACGTCCAGGGGTTGATCAAATCGGCCCTCGTCGCCCGCATCGCCGGCACACCCGTCGCCGGCCTCGACCGTCGCAGTGCCAGAGAGCCTCTGGCTTCGCTGCTTTACCGGGAGCGATATGCAGTCGACTGCGCCGGGATCGCCCCCATGCGCTTCGCAACTCTTCTCGCTCAGGCTCTGGGGTTCCCCCTCAGCGAAGAGATGATGCGGCACAAAGAGCCTAGCCTCCACTTCGACGCCGCTGCCGCAAAAGGAGTTCTCGATCCTTTCTACTCCGATAGCGTCCCCAACATCCTCCTCGTCGTCGGAGCCAGCGGCGCACACAAAACCTACCCTCCCGAGCAATGGATTCGCGTCATCGAAAAGCTTCCGCCAAGCAACGTCCTCCTCGTCGCCGGCTCCGACGAGGAGCGCTCCGCAGCAGAAAAAATCGAAGCGGCCACCTCCGCCAGGCTGCTCCCTCCGATGGACCTCAACGCCCTCAAAGTCGCCGTTTCCCGCAGCGATCTGCTCCTGGGGGGCGACACCGGCCCCAGCCACATCGCCTGGGCGCTCAACCGCCCTTCGATCCTCCTCTTCGGCGCGACGCCTCCGAGCATGATGATGCAAACGCC
>CAYUXG010000039.1:0-7116 GCA_964448735.1 uncultured Nitratifractor sp.
ACTTCCATGGATCTATGCATTGGCCGGGATGGGTGCGGGTCTGCTCCTCGCGCTGCTTTTCGCCATCCCCGTGGCCAACTCCAAACTTAACGCATTGCGCAGAGCACTTGAGGAGGCGAAGGAAGCGCTTGCAGAGCGGGAGGAGGAGAGTCGAAATCTGGGTAAATCCCTGGAGGAGGCACGCATTGCTCATGCCGCTCTTGCCGCTCGGCAGGAGGAGCTGCAACGGCACGTTGCCGAACTTCGCACCCGCGAAGAGAAGCTCACCGAGGAGTTGAAGCGAAGCCGGGAGCAACGGGAGGATCTGGAGCGGGCTCTCGAAGAGGAGCGCATCGCCAACGCCGCGCTCTCCACCCGTGTCGAAGAGCTGGGCAAGCTCCAACCCGAACTTGACGAGGCAAAAGAGGAGTTGAATCGGAAGCGTGCGAAGACCCTCGATCTGGAAAAAGAGCTCAGCGAACTGCGCACCCGGCTCGAAGAGGAGCGGGAGCAGAGTAGAGGGAGGCTCGAAGAGCTGCGAAACGCCCGGGAGGGGATGCAGAAAGAGTTTCGTCTCCTGGCCGGGAAAATCATGGAAGAAAACAGCAGCCGTTTCGGCGAACTCTCCAAAGAGCGAGTCGAGCAGGTGCTCAAACCCCTGCAGCAGCAGGTCAGCGAATTTCGCCGGCGTATCGAAAAGGTGCACGACGACGAGACGAAGGAGATGGCAACACTGATGCACGAGATCCGCGGTCTCAAAGAGCTCAACCAGCGTATCAGCGAAGATGCGGTCAATCTGACCCGTGCTCTTCGGGGAGAGAGCAAGCGCCAGGGAATCTGGGGCGAAATGGTCCTGGAACGGGTCCTGGAAGCCTCGGGTCTGAGGGAAGGAGAGGAGTACGAGCGGGAAGTGAGCCTGCAAAACGAGGAGAAGAAGCGCTACCGTCCCGACGTGGTGGTCCACCTCCCCGACCGTCGGGACATCATCATCGACGCCAAAACCTCCCTGGTCGCCTATGAACGTTATGTCAACGCGGAGAAGGACGAAGATCGCGCCCTCTATGCACGTCGTCACCTGGAAGCGGTCAAAAACCACATCGACGGCCTCTCGCGGAAAAGCTACGGCAACTTAGAGGGGGTCCATACACTGGACTTCGTCTTCATGTTCATGCCGATCGAAGGGGCGCTGATGCTGGCGCTGCAGGAGGATCCGGGGCTTTACGACCGGGCATTTTCCAAACATATCGTGCTGGTGAGCCCCACGACACTTTTGGTGGCGCTGCGTGCCGTGGAAAATACATGGCGCAGAGAGCGCCAGAACCGCAACGCGCTGGAGATCGCCCGCCGGGCCGGAGCGCTCTACGACAAGTTCGTCGGTTTCGCCGAAGATCTGGAGAAGCTGGGCAAGCAGTTGTCCACGGCACAGAAGACCTACGATACGACCTGGAGGCGGCTGACGGAAGGGCGAGGAAACATCGTCCGCCAAGTCGAAGGGCTCAAAGAGCTTGGAGCCCGTGCGAGCAAAAAGATTCCCGACGCTCTGGCCCAGATGGCGGATCTGGAATCGGAATCGATACAAATCGAAGAAGGAAACCCGGAAGAAAAAAGCCCGCAAGAGTCATCTACGCGTCACAACGACGTCGGAATAGAGGAAGAGTGATGCGCCCCAAGAGGGCGAAAAGCGGCGTTAGCGCTCTTTGTTGATCTCGGCCCGGCGGTTTTTGGCATGGCAGGGGGCGGTGTGCCCGGTGCAGACGGGATTGCTCTCTCCGTAGCTGATCACGTCGATACGCGAAGAGGGGATTCCGTTACTCACCAGAATCTGCTTGACCGCTTTGGCCCGCTTGAGCCCCAGGGCATGGTTGTACTCGTCGGTACCGAACTCGTCGCAATTTCCTTCGACGCGGATCTTGCCCGAGGAGGCCAGCTTCTTGATCTTGGGCATGTCGCTCATGAGACGCTGGAGTTGGTCCCCCTCTACGTCGTAGCGGTCGGTGGAGAAATAGACCATCTTGATCCCGCTGGCGCTGACGCCGTCGGTGCCGGTGTACTTGCCCGTGGAGCTGATGCCGCCGGGGACTTCGGATCCGTAGGAACTCCCGGAACCAGGGTTCGGCTCGGGTTCTTTCTGGGAACAGCCCGTCATCAGCAAAGCGGCGGCTGCAAAAAGAGAAACAAAGAGCGTTTTTTTCATTGAGAATCCTCTCCTTTTTTATTTATCAATATCAACACGGGAAATCATAGCATATTTTTGATAGAACTCTTCTCCGAAGCTTCGGGGCATCTTGATCTTCCGTGGAAATGCGCTTCTTATTTGAGCATCGTTAGCGCCAAAGAAGGATCGAAGAGAATCGTCTGGTTTTTTCCGTTTCTTTTGGCCGCATAGAGCGCGATGTCGGCGTGATGCAAGGGTTCATCGATATTGACGGAAGAACCGTCCGGCGTCAAAATCATCAAACCGGCGCTGAAAGAGAAAGCGACCGGCCCCTGTTCCGTCGATACGCGATGACTTCTCACGCTGCGATGAAGGCGCTCGGAAAACTCGAGTGCATCCTCTCGATTTCGACATGGAAGAAAAATCCCAAACTCTTCACCTCCTAATCTTCCCGCTATGCCGTCTACGGGAAGGTGTTCGTTGAGAATTTTCCCAAAACTGCGCAAAACACGATCTCCTACGGCATGGCCGTAGCGGTCGTTGATCTGTTTGAAATCATCCAAGTCGCATAAAAAAAGAGCACATGATCCCCGTTTTTGACTACATTGATGATACAGATCGAATGCTTGTTTCATAAAAGCGTGACGTACCAGAAGACGGGTCAACGTATCGTAGGTGGCAAGTCTTCGCATCCGAGTCTCCATGGCATGGAGTCTCAGAAACGTGTCGATGGCAAAAAGGCTTACGGGAAATGCGATCAAGAGCGTCGCCAATCCCGCGATCGAGAGCATGAGTCGTGCATGAATCACAATCCCGTAATGTCGATAAATCAAGATGATCAGATAGGTAATCGCTAAGGAGCTTAATGTACTGACAAGGGTCACAATGAGGGCTGAACGAAAAGTCCCATATCGAACGAGCCATTCACGGACTTTCGGATTGACTAGATCAAGACTTTCTAATTCTTGCATTTTCCAATTCCCCCCTTCTTGATCATTTGCTTTCTTTTTATTATGCCCAAGAATAACGAACATAAGAGTGACAAATCGGCAACAATCGCTTAAGAAGAACCAATGTTTCTCTAGCGATAGAGGGTTGCGATGATCGCGTAGCCGAAAAAGAACATCAGGTGGCTGATCCCTTCGAAATAGTTGGTCTCCCCGTCGTCGGTGGTTTTCCAAGCGAGGATGATCGTCAAGATCAGCGCCCCTACCTGAAAGGCGTTGAAGTCCAGGGTCAATTCGATGCCGTTGCCGTATGCCAGGGCCATGAGGATGGGCACGGTGAGCATGATGGAGACGGTGGAGGCACCCATGGCGATGTTGATGACCCGCTGGATCTCGTCGTCCCGGGCGGCTTTGATGGCGGTCATGACTTCGGGGGCGACGGAGATGATGGCGATGATCAGACCCGCCAAGCCGCTGGAGATCCCCAGATGGTGGGCGATGGGCATCCCCTCCGTGGCGAAGAGTTCGGCGAGCAAACCAATGAGGAAGATCAGGCCGAAGATGCTGAAGAAGTTCGCAATGTTGCCGAAACGGTCGAAGAGGTAACTTTCATCCTCCTCTTCCTCCTCTTCCTCCCGGTGCTTCTTGATCCGGAAAAGGCGGCTCTTGGCCGTCGCTTTGAAAAAGTGGGAATGGGTCCGGGTCTGGAAGATAAAGATGGCGATGTAGAAGATCAGCAGCAGCAAAGCGATCATCACCGAGGCGTGAAAAAGCGTCCGGGTGCTTTGGGTATAGGTGAGGATGCTGGGGACGAGTAGGGCGGAGGAGGCCACCAACAAGATCGTGGTGTAGGTGCTGGAGGTGTCTTCGTTGTGCTCCTGCTCCTTGAAGCTGAGCCCTCCGATGAAGACTGCCAGCCCCAGCAGGACGTTCATATCCACGATGACCGCGGAGATGATCCCCCCTTTAACCGTATCCAACGCGGCGGGGTTGTGCACCCCTTCACGGACGATCATGAAGAGCAGGATAATCTCCACCGCCACGGCGGAAAAGGTCAGGACAAAGCTGGCGTAGGGCTCTTCCAGGCGTTCCGCCAGGATCTCGGCGATCTCGGCGACGGTGATGGAGAAGGCGCCGATCGCGATCGCCGCACTGAAGACGGCAAGGTATGGACTGTGGACGAAATGAAAATAGAATGCCAGAATCCCGAAGATCGATCCAAGGATCATATCGGAGTATTCGGAAAGAAAATGCAGTGTTTTGTGATTGAGGCCGAAGATAGAACGCGACGGAGGTTGCGAATCCAAAGTGTAGACTCCTGTGAAAAATTGTCCTCTAGAGGAAAATGAACGGCCGAATCATACCATAAAGCCGTCAACTCTGTACAAGATACGTCCTATTCTTTGAATTAAAAGGTGATGATCTTCTGCAGGGTATTGATCAGCTTGCTGCGCTCTCGAATGTTCGGAAGCTCTTTGCCCGGCTCCGTCGTCGTGATGATGGTTCGGCACAGCGGATATTTGCTCCAATCCTTCAGACGCACGCCCCAGTAGGTATGCATCACCACCGGTTCATTGTGGAAGCGTCCCAGATAGAGGGTGATGTGCCCCGGCACGTAAAGCATGGAGCGGAAGGGGAGAGCTTTGCGCAAAATGGCCTGCTTCTTTTTCCCTTTGGGCAATCCTTTGATCGAGACCGCATGTCCCTCTTTGGCCTGTTTGGCGGAGTTGCGTTTGAGGAAGATTCCGAAGACGGCGAAGAAGTCCCTCGTCGTGGCGGAGCAGTCTCGGGTCATCATCTTGCCGCCCCATCCGTAAGGTTCTCCGTAGAGTTCCCGGGCGATCTTCGCCACGTTTCGGGGAGTGAAGGGCAGGGGTTTGAGGGCGACGAGTTTACGAGAAGGCGGCTTGAAACGCTGCAGCAGCGCCACGCCCCCGGGCCCCCGGGAGGCACAGAGCAGCCACCGTCCGCTACGGTCCAGGGGAAAGATCGTGCTCATCTTGATGAGGCTGACGCGCCTTTTGCCGTTCATCAGCCAGAGGTTGTCTTTGATCGTGATCATGTAACGGCCCGTCTTGAAAGCCCGCACGAAACGGTCATTGACCAGGGCGATGTCCCGTACCTTGACCCAGCCGTTGGCGTGGGCCGCTTCGACGAAGGCCCATTTGCCGTCGGCGGAGTAGTGGGAGAGGTAGAGGGGGACGTTGACGTGCAGCTCGCTGTGTTGGAAATAGTCGAAGGGAAAGCCTTCGGTGTTTTTCCAGGGGTTGCGGTAGGCGGGGGTGTCGGTGGGGAAGGCCCGCATATCGGTATGGCGGATGCTGATCGCCCGCGCTCCCACGCTGTCGAGCTTCTCCATCTGTGCATTGCGGATCCAGCGTTGCCACGTGCTTTTGGGGATGAGCCGGCTGCGCGCATCGTAGATCTTTCGTTTTTGGACGAAGGGGATCATCCAGAGCAGTTCGTCGCGGGGTTCGTCGATGCGATAGCCCTTTTTCCAGGGGGCGAAATAGCGGCGGTTGTACTCCCGGTCGTAACTCAGCTGCCGAGATCGAGGGATAGGCCGCAGCTGCCGGGCGTAATAGGCGGGGTTTTGGGGGATGCGCTTCATATCCGCGACATTTTTGAAATGAAGGTGATCGATGGCGCTTCGAGGGCGACTTCCGGGCTCCAGGTGATACTGGCTCCAGGCAAAGAGTGGCAGGAGCAGGAGCGAAAAGAGTCTTTTCATGATTCCTCGTTTCATCGGTTGAAAATCCAAAGCAGCAGCGAAAGCACGATGGAGATCAGGATCATGGAGGTGAAGGGGATGAAGACCATAAAGTGATCCCCTTCGTAGCGAAGATCTCCCGGCAGATGGCCGAACCAGGAGAGCAGGCCGAATTTGAAGGCTAGACCCGCCATGATCAGAAGCAGGCCGATGCCGATGAGTAGATTTCCCATTTTCCTCCCTGGCTTTTAGGATAAGATAGTCTGCCACAAATGCCCTAACGGGTCAAGACTTTACCATCATCCGATATAATCCATAAAAAAGGAAAAGGAGAAGCTTATGCTCAGACTTTTCGGATTTCTCCTCTTGCTCTATGCACTTGGATGGAGCATCTGGGTGAGCGGATGATGGACGATCTGCGTCGATGGGGGACGGAACTGCACCGGCGTACCGGTGCGCTGATGCTCTATCTCTTCCTCGTCCCCCTTTTCATTTCGGTGATGGTCTCGCTCTTTGCCGGACATTACAAGGTTTTCCTGCTCAAAACCGGCGGGCTGCTGCTCTGGACGCTGGCGGCGATGCTGGTCACCCGGGGCATACGGGAAGAGATCGCCTACCGTCAAGCCTCCATCGCCAAAGCCCCTGTCATCCCCCTCAAAATCGCCGGCTCGCTGCTTCTAGGGGGAGGAGTCTTCTATCTGGGGTGGGTCGTGGGGCACGTTCCGGTATGGAAAGCGCTCTTCGTCGGTTTCCTGGCTACGGCGGGGAGTCTGCTCTACTACGGCATCGACCCGCGAAAGGACAAACTCCCTCCCACGGAGGATATGGATCCCGAGCTGTTGCTGCGCAATCTGACCGAGGCGAGAGACAGCCTGGAGCGGGTGCGTCTGCGCAGTGAAGCGATCCACGACCTGCGCCTCCACCGGGAGATCCAGCACGCCATCGACATGGCCGAGGAGATCCTGGATCAGATCGAGGCCGATCCCCGCGCCGTGCGGATGGCTCGCAAATTCCTGGTGGTCTACATCGACGGCGTGGAGCGGGTGACCGACCGTTATCTGGCGGTGGAGGAGTCCCAGATCGACGAGGGGATGAAGGAGCGTCTCTATACGCTTCTGCGAGAGGTTCAGGAGCGTTTTCGCAAAGAACTGCGGGAGTTGAAATCCCGGGATCTCTTCGATCTGGATGTGCAGATCGACGCCCTGCGCCGGCAGATCCGCGACTGAAGCCGAAAAACCACAAAGAAGGAGAAGAAGATGTCGGAAAAAGAAGAGAAAATCATCCCCACAGAGGTCAAAGAGAAGCTCGAGCAGGCGATCGAAGCC